>VFZQ01000001.1 GCA_016871135.1 Acidobacteriota bacterium
GAAGACGGGTCTGTTCACAGTGAAGGACGGCGCGCTGGCGCCCGTCGCCGAGAACATCGGCGCTTACAACGCGGGCGCGATCGGCGTGGGCGGCGGCGTGGCCGTTGTACCGCTGCCGTTCGACAACAAGGCTGCGGTTGTTGACCTGGCGACGGGCAACGTGCGCGGGCACATCGCGACGGAGTTCGTTCCGTTCGCAGCTGTCGTGAACGCGGCGGGGACTATCGCGTATGTATCGAACTGGGGAGGCCGCAAGGCGCTGCCGAATGACAAGACCGCGCCGACGGGGCTCGATCCAAACGCCGACCGGCTTGTTGTTAATGCCGCCGGGATTGCGTCGAGCGGCACCGTGACGCGTGTCGATTTGACGACGATGAAGGCCACGCACTCCATCGCCGCCGATTTGCATCCGAACGGTTTGGCGTGGGACGAGAAGGCCGCGCGGTTGTACGTCGCCAATAATAATCGCGACTCGGTGACGGTGATCGACACCGCGCGCAACGCGGTCTTGCGGACGCACGTTTTGAAGCCGTTCGCGAAGCAGGCTTCGGGCATCGCGCCGACGACCGTGGCGCTCAACAAAGACGGGTCGAAACTGTATGTCGCATGCGGCGGCATCAACGCCGTCATGGTGATCGACACGAAAACGGGCGCGCAGGAAGGGATGATCCCGACCGGCTGGTATCCAAATTCTCTCGCGCTGAGCCCGGACGGAAGGTATCTCGCGATCGGCTCGCTGCTCGGTGCGGGATCGGGCTGGCAGAACGAGCCGAAACGTCGATATGTGCACGCCAATCGCGGTTCGGTCAATGTTGTCGAGTTGCCGGACGCGGCGCAATTGGCGCGCTATTCGGCGGCCGTCGCCGAGAACAATCGACTGCCGCTGGCGGGCACGCCCGTGGCGCCGGCGCCCGCGGCGTCGCGTGTTCCGAAGGCAGTGCCGCTGCGCGCGGGCGATGCGTCTTTGATCGAGCACGTCGTCTACATCGTCAAGGAAAACCGGACGTACGACCAGTTGTTTGGGGATCTTGAAAAAGGCAACGGCGAGCCTTCGTTCGTGATGTTCGGCGAAGACACGACGCCGAATCAACGAAAGCTGGCACGCGATTTTGTGCTGCTCGACAATTTCTACGCCTCGGGCGGCAACAGCGCCGACGGCCACCAATGGCTGACGCAAGCCAATGAAGTGGCGTACACGATGTGGCCCGGCTATCAGGGGCGCAGCTATCCGTTCGACGGTTCCGATCCGCTGGCGATCGCGCAGGGCGGCACGATTTGGGACGCCGCGCTGGCCGCGAAGAAAACGGTGCGGATCTATGGCGAATACGCGGGACGCCGGGCGGAGCCCGCTTCGGCGCGCGCGAAACATCTCGAAAATTGGAAGCAAGGCGCGAGTTTCGACAATCTCTTTCAGACCGTTGCGCCGATCGCTTCGATGAACGCGATTCTGGCGAAGAACTATCCGGCCTACACCACCGCGGTGCCGGACGTTGTGCGCGCGAATTTGTTTGTGAAGGACCTCTCGCAGTGGAATCAGACGGGCACGATGCCGAACCTCACGATCGTGCAATTGCCCAGCGACCACACCAATGGAACCTCGCCGGGCGCGTCGACGCCCAAAGCCATGGTGGCTGATAACGATCTCGCCGTTGGCTTGATCGTCGAAGCGTTGTCGCGTTCCAGGTTCTGGCCGAAGATGGCGATCTTCATCGTCGAGGACGACGCGCAGAACGGCGTCGATCACGTCGATGGGCATCGTACCGTCGCGTTGGCGGTGAGTCCGTACATTCGGCGCGGGCACGTCGATTCGACGTTCTACTCCAACCAGAGCATGCTCAAAACGATGGAGTTGATGCTGGGCCTCGGGCCGCTGTCGTTGTTCGATTTGATCGCCAACGATATGCGGGAGAGTTTTCAGGACAAACCCGATTTGTCGCCGTTCAAGCACGTTGTGCCGCAGCAGGATTTGTTCGCGGTGAATCCACCCGCGTCGGCGCTGAAGGGTGCGGCGCGCCGCAACGCGATTGAATCAGCGCGGATGAACTGGGCCGCGCCCGACGCAGCGCCGACCGAGAAAGTGAACCGGCTGCTGTGGCACGCAATCAAGGGCTCGACGACGCCGTACCCGGCCGTGCGGAACGCAATCTTCGCGCCGTATTCCTTGGATGTGGACGACGATGATCGCCCGGTTGCATCTCGGGGCGGAAAATAGTCGTTTCCTCGGGGGGAATCGCGTAGGGCAAGTCAGGGCCGGGATGCTCCGACTGAGGTATCGGATCTGCAAGGTTTTCTACTCGGAGCGCTGCGATCAGGCGAACGATTCGATTGACCTATCCGGGCGATAATTGCATGGATGGAGTTTGATCTCGCCGCACTAGAGTCGAATCCGGCGCTGCCTGAACTGGCCGGTGAGTTTTGGGCATCCGGATTCGGCGCCGATCGCGTGCCGGTCGATGTGGCGCGGAAGTTGGTAGAGCGCGGCGCGCCACTTTCAATTCACGCGGCCGCCGCGTTCGGATTCGTCGATCATGTGGCGGCGATGCTGGCTCGCGATCCCGCGCTTGTGCATGCAAAGGGCGGCGATGGCTGCACGCCGCTGCATTTTGCTCGAAATGTTCGTACGACGGAGTTGCTGCTCGCCGCCGGTGCGGCGATCGATGCCCGCGATGACGATCACGATTCGACACCGGCGCAATGGCGTATCGATAAGGCGCCGGATGTTGTCCGCCACCTATTGGATCGTGGCGCTTCGCCGGATCTTTTCCTCGCGGCTGCGCTTGGCGATCTCGAACTCGCGGAGCGGCTGATTGACGACGAACCCGCTTGCGTGGCGCAGTGGATTGGCAGGCCGTCCGATCGAAACGCTCCCGGCGGGACGATTTATCAATGGACGCTTGGGTTCAATTCGTTCGCGCATCAGATCGCGCTGCGCAAGGGGCATCAGGAGGTTTTCGATTTGCTGGTGTTGCGGAGCGATCCGCAGACCCTACTGCTCGTGAATTGCGTGCTGGCGCGGCGCGCGGAAACATTTGCGATTGCCCGAGAGCACCCGCATCTCGTCGCCGAACTTCCAGACGCCGAACTAGAACTTCTCGCCCGCTACTGTTGGGAGACAAACTCCGACATGGAGGCTGTGCGGTTGATGCTAGATCTCGGCTTTCCGATTGCGCATGTCGAGAGCCGGCACGGCTACTCGCCGTTGCATAACGCCGCATGGAAGGGTAACGCCGATCTGGTTGACTTGTTGCTGCAGCGCGGCCACCCAGTGGATTTGATCGATCCAAAGTATGAAGCGACGGCTCTTGATTATGCGATCCACGATTGCGTGCGGGAGAGGCGTCATCCCGAGGGCGAGTTCGCCCGCGTGGCGGAATTGCTGTTACAGGCGGGGTGCGCGTATCATGCATCGAGTTATCCGAGCGGGGACGAACGGTTAGATGCGGTGCTGGCGGGCTATCGATGAAATACACTTGGCCTTCGGGCGTTGTTGAATTTGTGCAAGCCGACGGCTTCTCTATCGCGACGACGCCCGTCACGCAAGCGCTGTGGCTTCATGTGATGGGGCCGCCGAATCCGGCGATCAATCAAACCAGCCCGGAGCATCCGCTCGAAAACGTTTCTTGGGATAGTCTTCACGCTCGCGGCGGTTTTCTGGAACGGATCAACGCCGCGCCGATTCGCGAGGCTCTGGACCCTTCAATGCGATTTCGTTTGCCAACGGAGGCGGAATGGGACTACGCCGCGCGCGGTGGCACTCACTCATCGGACGGCTTTATTTACAGCGGCTCGAACGACATCGGGGCGGTTGCCTGGTATGACCGAAAACACGGCGATCATACGCAGCCGGTGAAGTTGAAAGCTCCGAATCAGCTCGGCATTTACGACATGTGCGGCAACGTGTGGGAGTGGTGCGAGGATCTGTACACGGGCAACGGATCGGAGAAAGAGCGCGTGCTGCGCGGCGGCTGCTTTCACAACTGGGCGGTGCATTGTACGGTGTCGAAACGATACGCGATCGATTCGGACGCACATGATGGATGCATCGGCTTTCGGTTGGTGTTGAGTTAGCGGAGCAGCTTTGTCATTTCGGCTTCGAGTTCGATGCGCTGCCGCGATGGCGCCGCGCCGGATGGGGTCTTCGGGATCATCGATAGCGCTCGTTTGAGGGCTTCGATCGCGCCGGATTTGTTACCGGTCAACGCCAACGCTTTGGCGAGGCCGGAGTAGGCGTCGGGATCCTGGCCTTTCGTCGCGGCCTCGGCTAACCGGCAGTATTTGGCGGCAAGGACGGGGTCGCGTTCACTCGCGACCTTCGTTTCGCTGAACCAGCGGCAAGCGCCAAACAGATGCGACGCCGAAGGGTTCGGCGCATCCGCCAACCGATGCAGCAGTTGCAGCCCCTCCCGCGCCTGGGTTTGCGCCTTGGCCGATTTCCGGAGATCGACGTTGCCGTTGGCGGCGCGGATAAGGAGTTCGGCGCGAAGGAAGGTGTAGACCTTGTTTCCAGGGTCCCTTTCCAGCAGCCGGCTATGGAGGGATGCGGCGTGTTCGAAGTGGCCGACGGATGAAGCGGTCCCACGGCGATAGTCCTCAACGATGCCAAGTGCGCGAATGGCCCCGGTGAGTGCGTAAAGTACGTTGGTGTTGGCGGGATCCGTTGTTGTCCAGGTGTGCAAGATTGCCGCAGCCTCTTCCAAGTGAACAATGGCCTCGGCGTGTTTGCCGGCTTGCCCTTCTGCCCAGCCGATGTTGGAGAGTACGGTAGCGCGGAATCGGAGCGTGTCGGCGTCGTTGGCGGAAGGCGGAAGGCGGTCCAGCCATTGCAAGGCCCTATCATCATGCGTCAGGGCAACCAAGGGATCGTCGGAACCGAGCAGAACCGCCTGGCTCAACTCACATTGCGAGAGTTGCCGGATAGCCCCTTGATGAGCGGGATGACGGGCGAGGACCTTCTCGGCGATCGACGCCGACTGGCGATATGCCCGGGCAGCCTCCTGGTTGCCGGCGCCTCCGATCATGCCGCCGGTGCCAGTAAGCCGCGTGCCCAAAACTTCGAACGCCACCGCCGCCGACATGTTGAGGTCGGCGTCGGCTGGATCGGCGACGGCCAATGACCGCAATATTTCGGCAGACTGTCGGATCTCCACTAGGCCGGCTTCTCTGGCCCCGCCGAATCCAGAGGTTCCAGCGAGTTGAATCTTTGCTTCCGCCTGGATGCGGCTGGAAGCGGCGGAGGGCTTTGCGGAGGCGGCTAGCGCCAGGGCCTTGCGATAAATCTCCTGGGCCTCGGCGCGCTTGCCGAGGTTTGGCCGGTACGGGTTGCCGAGGATGTTTGCAAGGCGACGATAGGCGTCGGCTACTTCTAGAGTGAGCGGGTCGTCGCCGGTGGATTCGGCGGCCAGCCGGTCGAGGTATTGCAGCGAACGCTCGACGCTTTCGCGTTGCAATTCGGTCGAGCCAGGTAGCCGCTGGATGCCCGTGTGCAAGTCGGTGACGACGTAGCGGGCGTATTGGCGAAGATCTTCAAACCGGCGTTGCGCTTTTCTGGCCTGCCAGAGTGTCGTGCCTATGCCACCGGCTAACGCGATCAGCAAGGCTGCCGCGCCCGCGACCGCGAGACGGTTGCGCTGCACGAATTTGCCGGCTCGATAGCTGAAGCCGGCCGGTCGAGCAAGCACTGGGTGTCCGTCGAGGTAGCGTTCTATGTCAGCGGCCATGTCGCGCGGAGCCTGATAACGCGCGTTGGGATCTGCCTCGAGCGCTTTCGCCAGTATCGACCACAATTCCGCTGATACGTTTGACGGCTGTGGAATCAGCGGTGACGCCGTGGCTCGCCACAGCGCCAGCGCCCAGGAGCCGTTCGCGCCGAAGGGCGAGTGGCCAGAGAGAAGTTCGTAGAGAACGACACCCAGCGAGTAGACGTCGGAAGAGGTCGTGACAGGGCGTCCTTGCAATTGTTCCGGGCTTGCGTAGGCTGGCGAAAGCGACGGTGCTGCCGTCACGTCGGCTTCAGCGTTGACGAGCTTCGAAGTACCGAAGTCGAGCAGTTTCACCCGGCCTTCAGCCGTCACAAGGATGTTGCCAGGCTTAAGGTCGCGATGCACAATGAGCGCGCGATGCGCGTAGTCGACGGCGTCCATAACTTGCAGAATCAACCGCAGCCGCGCATCGACTCCCAGACCGCGACAATACCTGTCGATCGATTCGCCTTCGACCAGTTCCATCACCAGGTAGGGCTCGCCGCCAGCAGTTGCTCCGCCATCAAATAGCCGTGCAATTCCGGGATGATTCAATCGGGCGAGGATTTCGCGCTCCAGTAGAAAACGTTGACGAAACCAATCGGAACGCAGGGAACCGCGCAGCACTTTGATGGCGACCTGCTGCGTGAACTGGCCGTCAGAGCGATGCGCGCGATAGACCGTGCCCATGCCGCCACTGCCCAGGATGGAATCGCATTGGTAAGGTCCGAATGCGGGGAGTTCGACTTCGGGTGCGGGGCCGATGGCGGCGCTCCACTCGCGATAGCTATCGACCAATTCCTGGACCTCAC
The DNA here is from genome assembly GCA_016871135.1 of Acidobacteriota bacterium. Lineage (GTDB taxonomy): Bacteria > Acidobacteriota > Terriglobia > Bryobacterales > Bryobacteraceae. The sequence goes on from VFZQ01000001.1 coordinate 6,551, forward strand.
GTTTCAGCTCGGGATTGTCGCGACACGCCCAATCGAGAAACTCCGGGCCCTGGTCGAGCGCGGCGTGGAACAAGTCCTCGCTCTGCTGCATAAAGAGATTCAAGATTGCACCTACTTCACTTGGCGTGAATCGTCGCTGATTTGTTCGGGCCGGAGTGTTTTGAGGCGTTTATGGAGCCAGGATACGGCAAAGTTGACGTCGCGGTTGACGCGGGCGCGAGAGTGCCCGAGAAGTTCGCCGGTTTCATCCGCGGTGGCTCCGAGGAAGAAGCGCAATTCGATCGTTCGCAGCTTCTCCGGGTCGGCCGCGCCGAGTTCGTCGAGGGCGATTTCAAGATCGAGATACTCGGGCGAAGCGGCGTCGACCCAGGCGAGTTCGGGCGCCAGGATTACGCGCTCGGGGTGTTCTCCCCGTTTCTGCGTAGCCGAGGCGCGGGCGTGATCGACGAGAATCCGGCGCATTACCTTCGCGGCAAAGACATAGAAGTGCTCGCGGCTGGAGTACTGCACGTTTTGGTTCTGCAGGAGGCGGATAAACGTCTCGTTGACCAATGCGGTGGCTTGCAGTGTCGAGTTTCGACTCTCGCCCGTCAGATAGGCGGCCGCGACGCCGTGCAGGCGATCATAGACGGCCGGGGCCAGTTCGGCGAACGCGTCCTGCTGTCCGGAACGCCATCGCTCAAGCAGCAACGTGATGTTAGCCTCCGCGCCGGGCATTGACGCGATTCTAGCATGCGAATGGTTAATTTCAGCGAACACTTTCGGAACGTTTTCCGCCGCATAAAACAGGGCGGCAGAAGCCGCTCACAAAACGGAGAAATTCAATATGCGGAATTCATTCTTTTTGCGCCCCGCCGGGTTCATCGTGGCGGTAGGCTGCGTAGCACCGGTCCAAGGCGCGTACATCCTCGCCAATCTGCAAAATAGCGGCGCGTTCAACGCGTGCGGTTCGGTAAACCCACTAGACCCTGGCGAGCCGTGCGCGGGCCTTCCGGACATTCGGCCTGTGGCCGTGGCCGGGCAGAGCAACGGAGGCAACGGTTCCGCGCAGACCGACTATGGCATTAATAAGGTCATTGCCACCAGCGGCGCCGGCGGCGGCATGAACGCGTACTCGGAATGGATGGTGGTGTACGGACTGGCCGGCGGGCAGGCAGGCTCGACGGTAGACTTGGTGGTCACCTTAGCGTATGACGTGACGGTAATCGCGGGCTTGGGCACGGCGGGGTTTCGCATGGTTGTGAACAACGATTTCTTCGGTCCCTATGACATTCGAACAACCACTGACGGCTTTCTAGGCGACTCCTGTTTCGACCGGCCTGGACAGAATGCTCTCGGAGCGTGTGCGGGAAATCACAATGGGACGGTCAGCCGTATCATTCAAGCCACCATCAACCCGAATAACCGGCTCACGCTATTGGTGAGCGCGAGCACTTTTGGTAGCGCGACCGCGGATGCGTTCAACACCGTGACGGTTCAGAGTGTCATCGTGCCCGATGGGATCTCCTGGTCTTATAACGGACTGGCTGGGAATCCGCTGAATTTTCAGTACGCGCCCGATACTTCCGGCGTGCCGGAGCCGGCGGGAGTGGTGCTTGCGGGTTTGGGGTTGATTGCGGCGGGAACTCTGCGACGGCGCTGCTCAACGCCTACCGCAACACGCCGCTGACCACCCGCTTCGGCACCGCGCCCACGGGGATCGTCTTCACCACCTCAAAGGTCTTGTTATCGACAACCACCGTCGCATCGTCTCCCGCAACGGCCACGTAGAGATGCTTGCCATCGGGCGGGATCGTCAGCCAGTCCGGATGCAGTCCGACATGCACGACCTTCACCAACTTGAAGTCCGGCAGTGAATAGGCCATCACGCTGTCGTACCATTTGCTCGTCGCCCACAGCAGTTTGCCGTCGGGCGTAATCGCCAGTCCGTGCGAGGGCGAACCCTGCAAGCCCTCGGTCTCCTTATGCACGCCGGGCGGGTCGGGCAGCTCGAAGCGCCGAATCTCTTTCCGCGCCGCGAAGTCCACCAGCGCCAGCCCGTGGTAGTTCGAAAGCTGCACGATGATCTCCTTGGTCGACCCGTCGCGGTTCGTCGTAAACGCCATCGGCCGTATGCCAGCCGACAGCGTCAGCGTCCAGTCGAGCTTCTCCGTCGCCGCGTCGATCACCGAGATCGTGCTCGCGGCAATCGATCCCGCCACGACATGTTTCCCGTCCGGCGTCACATAGACGTTGTGGATCTCGCCCTTCACCGCCACGGACTTCGCATTGGTCAATGACGCCACGTCGATGATATCCACCGCTCCAGTGCCCTCGCGAATGCCGACATACACACGCTTACCGTCCTTCGAAATATCGACGTTGTTCGGCTTGCCGCTCAGCGGAATTCGCTTGATCACTTGGAACGATCTCGACTCGACAACATCGAGCGTGACCTGCGCTTCGTTGGTCACATAGATCCGCGTGCCATCCGGCGAGATGACCAAGCCGTGCGGCACTTCGATTCCGGTGATGCCGCCGACGACAGTGTTCGTCGCCGGGTCGATGACGTGAATGTCGTCGCCCGCCGAGTTCGACTGCAACACGCGGACGTCGCCGGTCGACTTGTCCGTCGCGCCTCGCGCCCACGCCGCTAGCGTCTTCCATTCCGGGTCGTCCTTCGAGGCGAAGTGCTTGCCGCCCGGATGAAACTTCGTCCCGCCTTTCAGTGGCGCGGCGAGTAGTTTCTCGGTGAACAGCCGCCAGTTCTGAAAGTTTTTCCGCGATTGTTCTTCGGTCCAATTCGTGGCGCCGGGCGAGAGTTTTTCGAGCGCTGGGACGCGATGGATGTGACACGCGACGCAGCGCGCGTGGCCCGGGCGTTTCTTCAGAAACACGGGCTGGACGCGATCGCGAAAGTAGACGTAGTCTTGCGCGCTGACTCCGAGCGCAGCGAAAAAGAGGAGGATGCGCATGCGAGGGTATTCTATACCCTTTGCACGTCGGCTATCGAACAGCCTGCAACATCCGCAACACCTCGGGATTCCCGGGAACCACTTTCAGAAACTCGCCAAGTACTATCCGTGCTTCCGCGTTCTTGCCACCCTTTATGAACAGCGAGGCCAAGTTGACATAACCGGCCGCGTCCCTCGGCGCAATTTGAATGGCCTTGCGAAACTCGGCTTCGCCCTTAGCCGGCGCGCCGGTTTCGACATAGAGAATTCCCAGGTTGTTGCACAGCGCCGCCGAATCGCCCTGCATCTCCCGGACCCGTTCGAACTCGCCGAGCGCCGCCGCGAGCTCGCCGCCCGCCGCCATCGCCGACGCCCAACTGTATCGATACCCCGCGTGCTCCGGGTCGGCCGCAACCGCCTGCGCGAAACGCGCCCGCGCGCCGGCAATGTCCTGTGCGCCGAACAACGCCGAGCCCAATCCGTGCAGCGCCATCGCATCGTCCGGCGATGCCGCCAGCACCTTCTCGAACGCCGCCGCCGCATCGCGATAACGCGCTTGCCGCAAACGCAACAGGCCGAGATTCGCCAGCGTATCCGGATCCGACTGCCCGGTCAGCAGCGACTCCGCCTTTGCCAAATCGCCGCTTTCGATCAACACGCCCGCGTAGTTAGTCCGCGCCTCGCGCGACGGCGTTCCCAACGCCAGCGCCAGTTCGAAGTAGCGGGCGCTTTCTTTCGCCAATCCGCCTTCGGCCAACGCCGTTGCCAATTCGACGTAGTTGCGCTTCGGGCGTTCGCCGAGCCAGCGGCCGGCAAACGGCAGCGACGCGCGCGCGCCCACGGGCACCGCCGCATCGGCGGCGATCGTCGCGGCCGAGGTCACGCCATGATAGACCTTGACGACGCGCCCGCGCTCGTCGAGCAGGAAGCTCGTCGGCAGCGCAAGATCGCGCCGGTAATCGAATAGGTGGCGATGAAACAGATTCCACGCGGCCAACTCATCGGCCGTTGGCAATACGACGGCGAACGGCGCCTCCGGCCGTTGCGCGCGATCCTCATCGGCCGACACAACGACGACGCGCACGCCGGCCTGTGCAAACCGGCTCGACGACGCTGCCCACTCCTTCATCTCCTCACGGCAGGGCGGACACCACGACGCCCAGAAATTCACCAGCGTCTTTTGCGGCCGCAACCGCATGCCGCTCAGCACGGGCGCGGGCACGGGTTCGGTCAGCCATACCGGCGCCGCCTTTTCGTTCGGCTGTTTCACGCGCGGCAATGCGGACGGCGCCACAATCGGAACGAATTCTCGCTCGCCTTCGTTCAGCCGCACGAATCCACGCGCGGGCACATCCGTCAGCGACTGCGAAGCGCCGCCGGGCCATCGAACCTCCAAGGACACCGGCGTCTCGCCGTTGTCCAGAGCGAAATGCAAGCGCCGCGAACTCTGCGTGAGATACCCCGAGCCCGCGTCGACATGCCGCAACAACTTGCGCCCGCGCGAAGTCGTCAGCAACGCCGACGCGCCGATCGAGTCCGGCATCCGCGCGCCACGCAATTCGACGACGAGCACCGGACCCTCCGGCGCTTGATTGCGCAACACCCGAACCCGCGGCGCCGTGCGCGACGCCTCGACAATATCGAGCGCGCCGTCGCCATCGATATCGAGCGCTACGAAACCGCGGCCATCGCCAGCCGAATCAAGTCCCGTAACGTACGAAGTATCGACAAACGTTCCATCGCCCGCGTTGCGAAAACAAACATCCCGCTCCCGCCCGCTCCACGAACCGCCCGAACGGATGAGCATATTCACCGCGCGCCACGCCTCGCGATACGGTTGCGAGCCCGCAACTTTCTGTGGAGTGCGCGACACGACCTGCCGCCAGAAGAAGCTTCACAAGTCGTGGGTATCCGGCCCGGTGATGTAGCCGTTTTTCACCAGCAGATCGAGCCGCCCGTCGTTGTCGCAGTCGACGAATCCGCTGCCCCACGCCCAGCGGCCGAACTCCACGCCGGCCTTTTCCGACACGTCTTCGAACGTACCGTCGCCCTTGTTGCGAAAGAGCGAGTTGCCCTTCGCCTGGCGTTGAAACGCGGCTTGGCGCTCGCGCCCGGCGGTGAAAGCTGGATTGTAAGTCAGGCGCTGCCCGGCGCTCGACCACATGTTGGAGATGTAGATATCGAGCCAGCCATCGCCATCGTAATCGCCCCACGACACCGACATGCCCGCGCCAAGATCCTCAACGCCCGCGCGCGCCGCGACATCTTCGAACGTGCCATCGCCGCGATTGCGATACAGATTGTTGCGGCCGAAATCGTTGGCGACGTAGAGATCGGGCCAGCCATCGCGATCATAGTCGGCCCACGCCGCCGCGAAGCTGAAGCGGTTGTTGTTGGCGTTCATGCCGCTCGCCGCCGTGACATCGACAAACGTGCCGTTGCCGCGATTGCGATAGAGCTGATTCGGCGGCCCATTCGTCGCGTCGTAGTAAGGCGTCGGCGCGTCGTAGGTTGCCCCCGCGGTCCAAAAATCGTAGGCGCAGACGTAGATATCGAGCCAGCCATCGCGGTCGAAATCGGCAACTGCGGCCGAGGTCAGCGTTCCAGCGGCGCGCGCGAAACCCGCGCTCGCGCGGCGCGAGTAATGACCCTTGCCATCATTAACCATCAGGACGATCTGCGTGCCCGCGACAAGCAAAAGGTCCTGATCGCGGTCGTTGTCAAAATCGGCGAAGAGGGCCATCGTCGTGGCGTCCAAGACATCGACGCCCGCCGTGGCCGAAACATCGTCGAACGTGCCATCGCCGTTGTTGCGCAGCAGCCGATTCGGAAGGCCCGAGGGCTGGCAAACGTAAAGGTCCTCCAACCCGTCGCCGTTGTAGTCGCCGACAGAGATGCCGTTATGCCCATAGACATCGACGCCAGTGGCCTCGTCCAGCACGGCGCGCCAGTCGTCGAGCCCCTTGGCCAACTGTTCGCGGTAGATCGTGTTGTGACCCAACGCCCGTTCGGTTATGTCGATGAATCCCGGCGCGCGCGCGGACGTTTCTCGAACCGGCCCGAGTTCCAGCTTTCGCGCGGACCAGGTCGAAGCGCGCACAAACTCGGCGCGCGCCGACGGAGCGATCAACGTCAACCGCCCGCCGCCGGCCGCTTCGCCGCCGAGTTCGATGCGCAGCCCGAGCGTCGTCGATGTCTCGTCGGCCCGCTCGCGGTTGCTGGCGACGATCTTCACTTCCCACACGTCGAGTTTGCGAAACCGCTCCAACAAGCCGGCCGGCCACGGCAGAATACGCTTGTCCTTCTGAATCAGCGCATTGATCGCTTCGTAGTCCTGCTCGCCGAGCCAGTGATCCTCCCGCGCGTCCGACTTCGTGAGAATACGCTCGACGCCGGCCGCGCGCGGCGGATTTGTCTTGACGCGGTAATCGGTCTGGGCTTGAAGAACGAAGAGGGTGAGGAAAAGCGCCCGCACCGCTAAAATTCGAAGCGCATGCTTAACTGGATCTGCCGTCCAGTGCCGCGCGTGGAAGTAATGCGCCCGAAATCGCCGCGCCCGCGAACCGCGTTCGGCACGTTGAAATTAGGCCGGTTCGGCAGGTTGTAAATGTCGGTCCGGAATTGCAGGTTGGACTGCTCCTTGATCACCCATCGCTTGTTGAGCGAGAGATCGACGTTAACCTGCCCCGGCCCGAAACCGAGGGCGCGCGCGGCGTTGCCGAAGTTGCCAACACCCGGCGCCGCGAAGCAAGTTGTGTTGAACCACTGATTCAAATAATCGGCTCGCGAACGGCCGCCGTTAATGTTCGGATCGCACGTGAGGTTGGGCCGCGGACTGCCCGCGAACGTGTTCGTTAGATTTGTCTGTTCGATCGCGCCCCACGGCGCGCCCGCGAAGAACTCCGCGATGGTGCCGATCGACCAGCCGCCGGCGACCGCATTCAACACCGGATTGGCGATATCGACACGGCGCCCTTTGCCAACGGGCAATTCATACACGCTGGAGCCAATGAACCGGTGACGGACATCGTTGCCCGAGTACGACCGGTCCAGCCCCCGCAGTTCCGGATGCGTGTAACCGTTGCCTTCGCCGCCGGCGAATTCGTTGCCGCCCTCGATGTTATCGAGGAACTTTGACCACGTGTAATTCGCCAGCAAGTTGAAGCCGTTCGAATAGCGGCGTTCCACCTTCATGTTTAGCGCGTGATACGTCGAGCTGCCCCAGTTCGGCGTCAACCGGTTGACGTTATTAAACTGCGGAAAGAGACGCGCCGTCTGTGTCTGCGCCGCCGGGCCGCGGCCATTAACGAGCGGAATAACATTCACGTTGACCGCCGCGCCGCCGAGCTTACGGCCCAGGTTGCCGAGATACGCGGCTTCGAACAACATGTTGCCGCCCAGTTCGCGCTGTACCGTCAAGTTGTATTGCTGCGAGTATCCGTTGGCGTGATTCTGAGCGATGAAATCCGGCGCGGAGCGCGGCGCCTGGCCCACGCGGACCGCGCCCCATGACGGCCCGATCGGTTCGCGCGTGCCCGTCGGCAGGCCGTTGCGGAACGGGAACGCGGGCGTAAGCCCGCCATCGGGCGACGAGAACGAGAAATTCGATCCGAATCCTTGCGACAGAGTATTGACCACCGCGCCGAAGTAGATGCCCAGGAAGTTGATCCCGTATCCGCCGCGTACAACCGTGCGCGCCGACGGCTTCCAGGCAAACCCAAATCTCGGCGCGAGATTATTGTTATCGAACGGGTGTGCATACTTGTTCAGCCCGTCGCGGCCGGAGAAAGTAACCACGCCCGGCGTCCCCGAAACCGGGTTGATCGCCGTGCCGTTGAAGCCGCTCTGGCGATTCTCGAGCCGCTCCCACCGCGGCGTGTCGACCTCCCACCGCAGCCCCAAGTTAAAAGTCAGGTTTCTGCTGACCTTCCAATCGTCTTGCAAGTAGAAGCCGTAGTAATCGGTTCGCGCTTCGAGCAGGTCGGGCCTGTTCTGCCCGGCCGATGAAGTCCAGCCGAGCAGGAACGCCGCCATCCCGCTCCGTGTCGCGCGATCGTTAAAACTGAACGTGCCTGCGCCGGTTTGCGATAACTCGTCCTTGTTCAGCGAGTAACGCATTTCGAAGCCGGTCTTCAGTGTGTGCTTGCCTTTGATGATCGTCAGGTTATCGACTAAGTGGTGCGTGAGGATCGGCGTCTGAATGCGCTCGTTCGGCGTCGTGCTCAAACCGGATTGGCCCGTCACGCCAATAACCGGGAAACCGGTGTCGTCGACGCCGCGCAGCCCGATCTTCCCGTTGAACCCTGAGCCCGTGCCCGCCGCGCGATTGATGTGCTTACGGATCGAGTACGCGTAGCGCGCTTCATTTAAGACAGTCGGCGTGAAGTTATGCATCCACGATCCCAGCGCGGCGTGGATCTTGTTCTCGCGAATGCCGGCGCGCGTATCGGCGATGCGTTCCGGGTATGCGCTGGCGACGTCCTGCGGGGCGCGAATCACGTTGTACCGGCCGAAGATACGATCGTTGTTCCCGAGAGCGTGATCGACGCGCGTTGTCAGCGAATCCTGCGTCAGCTTGTCGGACAAATTGACGGTGTAGTTCGCGCCAGGCGCTCGCGTGATATCCGAGGCGATATTCGCGTTCGGATACAGCGCGGCAAGTTGGCGCGCGATCGGATCGATTCGGCTCGCGGGAATCATATTGCCGGGGAATGGCTGCGTACTCACCGGATCGAGGACAGCAACGTCGCGGCGGTTCGAGAAATTGCCCTCGCGCTCCGGCGCGTGCGGCACGATCAGCCCGGAAACCGTCACGCCATCCCGCCGGCGCGCGCCTTCGTAGTTCGCGAAGAAAAACGTGCGGTCCTTCTTAATCGGGCCGCCAAACGACCCGCCGAAAATGTTGTAGCGTAGCGGCGCCTTGCGTTGCGCAAAAAACGTCCGCGTATCGAGCACCTGATTCCGCAGAAACTCATACGCCGAACCATGGTAGTTATTGGTTCCCGAGCGCGTGGTCATCAAAATCAGTCCGCCGCCCGCGCGGCCGAACTCGGCGGAGAAGTTGCTCATCTCGGCCTTGAACTCCTGCAGCGATTCCGCGGGCGGGTTCAACTGCAACTGCGCCACGCCGAGCGACATGTTCTGCACCACCGCGCCGTCCAATTGCCACATCTGATTCTGGCTGCGTCCGCCCGCCATGGAGAACATCGGCACCTGCTCGCCCCCGGTCTCATTCGTAAACGTCACGGCGCCAAGCAAACGCACCAGGCCCGCGGTCCGCCGGCTTTCCAGCGGCATATTCAACACGCTGGTCCGTTCGATCAACTGTCCGACCGACGACGTTTCCGATTCCAGCAGCGCCGCCTGCGCCTTCACCTCGACCGTCTCGGAAACCGCGCCGATGCTCAATCGCAAATCGACGGTCCGCGTAATGCCGGTTTCCAATACGACTCCGCTCTGCACGGCTTTCTTGAATCCAGGCTTCTCGACGGACACCTCATACGAGCCGGGAATCAGCGCGGGAAAGATATAGTTGCCCGCCTCGGTCGTCGCCGCTTCGGTACCGACGCCAGTCTGCACGTTACGTGCGGTGACCTTGCCGCCCGCGACAACCGCGCCGCTATCGTCGGTGACCGTCCCAGCGAGTCTCGACTGCGTTTGCGCCACGAGCGCCACCGTTATAAACGGCAGCGCGTACCAAACCCTGAAATGCATAGCGCGAGTATATCAATTACTTACCCACACCCGCCGCCCAGTTCAACAGCACCACCCGCGGCAACTCTTTTTCGCCGCCTTCCGGCTCCAACGTCAGAAACTTGTTTCCGTCGCGTGAAGGCGATGCCTGGGGCCAGGCGCCGACGTTTGGAATGCGGAACAACATCTCGGGCTTTCCGGCCTTCACGGCGGCGTCTTGCAACTCCATACTGGCCGCCCATACTTCGCCGCTCGCCGTCACCCAGTACAACTCCTTCCCGTCGGCCCGCCAAGCGGGTTGTGCCCCTCCCGCCGAGGACACCAGCCATTTGCCGCGTTTTTCGGGGAATCCCTGCACGTAGATCTCTCGTCTGCCCGTTTCTTCCGCTGAGTACGCCACCCATCTCCCATCCGGCGAATACGTGGGAAAGCCTTCTTGTGTCCGCGTGGCGCTGAGGTACACCTCTGGCTTCGCTTCGCCAGTTAGCGGCTGTATCAGAATGTCGCCCGTTGTGTGGAGCAGGTACTTGCCGTCCGGGGAAATGTCATTCGGTAGGTTAACCGAGTTCGCATTCGTGACGAGCGCCTCCTCACCGGTCCCGTCGCTGGCCTTGCGCCGGATCCCTCTCTGGGTTGCGTAGTAGACAGATTTGCCGTCCGGCGACCAAATCGGCCGGTAGCCTTCGTTGAAGCTCAACCGCGTGCTGATGCCGCGTGCCATATCCATCGTCCAAACGTCGAGCTGTCCTTGCTCCCTTGCGATTGCGTAAGCGACGCGGCCTTTGTCATCGCACAAGTCGAACCCGGTGGTGCTGATCCGCGCGGCGAGGCCAGCCGTGGCAAGTATTTTTCCACTCCTGTCCCGCCACGCGAAGCGGTACATACTGCCTCCATCGCCTCGGCCATACGCCACCGATCCGCCAGCTACGGAGAACTCGGCAAAGCCATTCGTCACCCTCGCGCGAACGTCTTCGGCGATCACCATCGGATCGCCTACCAGTCTCGGCGGATCCAATTCCATGGATCGCGCCATTAACGTAGCCTCCCCCTGCACGTAGAACAAGCGGCCGGACACGCCATCATACTCGGCCTTGTAATTAGATGGCAGGACTTGGACAACCGGCCCCCCGTCTAGCGACCCGACAAACACACCCGCCTTTTGGGAATCCGCACCCCGGACCAAGTACAGGAATCGCTTTCCGCCCGGCAGGAAATGCGGATAGTAGTGCGCCGTTTCACCGTCCTTGGTATTCAGTTGCGTTACCGGCGTCGGCGTGCCTCCCGAGGCCGAAATCCGTTGAAGCGGCGAAGCCTGATCGCCGAACAGGATAACGCCGTCTTTGTTCCATGTGCCGCCCCGCGGTTGGCGCACATCGCAGAGCGTGATCGACGCACCGCCCGCCAAATCGATCCGCTTCAGCTTCCCGCCCGCCACAAATCCCAACGACTTCCCGTCCGGCGACCAGAACGGCCTCCCCGCGCCATCGGTACCCGGCAACTCCCGCGCGGTCAAACTGTCGAGCGGCCGCACGTGTAGCAGATCGGCGCCTTTGGCGTTCATGGCGACAAACGCCAGCGTTCGCCCGTCCGGCGAAATCGCCGACCCGCCGGCATTGTTGATCAATGCGAAGCGCGTATCGGCCGGCGGCAGAAGCTCAACCGCCACCGGAAGCGGCGGCGCGCTCGGTTTCAAGACCCACGCGCCGACACCCGCGACCGCTGTCAAAGCCGCCACCGCCCACGGCAGCCAACTCGACTTCGATGCGACCACCGGCTTCGGCTTCTCTTCCGGCGCATACCGCTCAATCGCAATCCGCGCCTCGCCGATATGCGCCAGCCGCGTCTTCAAGTTGCGATCTAAACACCGCTCCAACAACGGGCGCAGCGGCAGGCCACTCACGTCGATAGGCGCTCGCACCACATCGGCCAGCGTGTGCGTCACCGTCTCGCCATCAAACAGCCGCTTGCCGGTGAGTAGTTCGTACAGCACCACGCCAAACGACCAGATATCCGCCCGCCGATCGACATTCTTCCCCGCCGCCTGCTCCGGCGACATATACCCCGCCGTGCCCAAAATCAGTCCCGCCTCGGTCGCCCGCAAAGTGAGCGTCGGCGAGTCGGGGCCCGTGACAACGGGCCGCTCGTTCACCGCTTTCGCCAGCCCAAAATCCAAAACCTTCACAACGCCCTCGGGCGTCAGCTTAATATTCCCCGGCTTCAAGTCGCGATGAATGATGCCCTTGTCGTGCGCCGCCTCCAACGCCTCGGCGATCTGACGAGCAATCGGCAGAACCTCGTCCAGCGGCATCGGCCCCTTAAGAGTCGATCCCTCAACCAACTCCATCACAATCGCGTTCGCTTCAACCCCGTAAATCGTCGCGATATGCGGATGATTCAACGCAGCCAGCGTCTGCGCCTCACGCTGAAACCACGCGATGTAATCGGCATCATGCGCCAGCGCCGGCGGCAACACCTTAATCGCAACTTCGCGATTGAGTTTCTCATCCACCGCCCGATACACCGCGCCCATCCCACCTTCACCAAGCTTGCCGGTGATGCGATAGTGCGCGATCTGTGTCGGGGCGCTCATGGGACCGGCCTATTCTATCAAGCGAGAGGATGTACAATCTGGATATGGAATCGGTCGTGGTCCGCGATCCCGAAGTCATGTCCGGCGAGCCCGTGTTTCGCGGCACGCGGGTGCTCGTGCAAACGCTATTCGACTATATCGAGTCCGGTCATAGCGTGGATCGCTTTCTGGAAGGCTTTCCGACAGTAACAAGGGAAGCCGCAATGCACGCCATTGAGGAAGCCATGGAAGCTTTGTACGCAGAGGCTCGAAAGCCGCAGAAACGGCGGGATTCGACGTTCTCGTGACCGTCGACAAGAATCTTCCGTATCAGCAGAATCTCTCGGGCCGCACGCTCGCCGTCGTGATTCTCGAAGCGCGTTCGACCACACTGGAGGAACTATTGAAGCTCATGCCAGACGTGCTGGCGGCGGTGCCGAAACTGAAACGGGGGCAGGTGCTTCGCATGCAAGCTACTTGAACCGCGCCGTCAAATTGCGGATAACAACCATTGGGTAATCCTTCGCCGCCTCGGCCGCTTCAGGCTCGACAAAAAGGAACCGCCGGCCATCTGGCGAAGGGCCAACAAAGTAAGAACCCGGCAATGAGAACAACTTCTCCGGCCTGCCGGCGCGGACCGCCGAAGCTTGCGGCTCGACCCTCGCCGCGACGACACCTTGATCCGTCGGAGCCCACCAGAACAACTCCTTTCCGTCGCCGCGCCAGCGTGGAGAGCTTCCGCTCTCCGAAGAGATCTGCCATTCGCCACGCTCCTCTGGAAAGCCGCGCACATATATCTCGCTGCGGCCGGATTCAGCCGACGAATAGGCTAGCCAGCGGCCATCGGGTGAGAACGTGTGCCAAAACTCGGGATGACTCATGTTCCTGTACTCGGTGTGCGTCCGCTCGCCTGTCAGCGGCAGCCGCCAATGTACCTTGCCGGCGGGGACAAGCAGCGATCCACCGTCTCGCGTTGGCGACAGCGTGCTGAATTGCGATGGGAGCGCCGGTCTCTTCCAAAGCAACTCGTCCTCTCCGGATCCGTCGGCCGCCCGCCGGTGAATCCCGGAACGGTTCCAATAGTAGATTTGTTTCCCGTCCGGCGACCAGGCCGGCGAGGAACCGCCACTAAAGGTCACACGAGTCGAGAGGCCCCGTACAAGGTCGAAGACCCATACGTCTGGGTCTACGCCATTCGAGAGACGCGATTGAACAAACCGACTGCCATCGGGTGACAAGAATCCGTTCGGCAGGGACTCGACGGGGCCAACTTGCTCCAGCAGTTTCCCCGATCGGTCGCGCCAACCCAGACGGCCCCTAACGAGTGAGGCCTCTCTCCCGCGTCCATAAAACAAGTCCCCCGACGCCGACAGCGAGAACTCGGCATAGCCATTCATCGTCGCTGTGCGAATCTCCTCCGCCACCACAACCGGGTCTCCCGTTAACGCGGGCGGATCGAAGTTCGAGCGGCGCGCCATCAGTGTGCCGGTGCCTTGCAGGTAGAACAGTCGCTGGCTGCTTGCATCGTGGGCCGCGTTATGCCCGCTATTCACGAGCCGAACCGGCGCTTGCCCATCCAATGTCGCCAAATAGATGCCGGACTTCTCCGGACTAGTCCGGTTGAGATTTAGAAAGAGGAATCGCTTCCCGCCCGGCAGGAACTGCGGGTAGTAGTGCGACTCGTTCTCGTCAAACGACTGGCTGCCGGTGACTGCGACCGGCGTGCCGCCAGAGGCTGCGATACGTTGAATTGCCTTGCCGAGTTGGCCAAACAGGATGACGCCCTCGGGGCTCCAGGCTCCACCGCGTGGCGCCGAACCGGCATCGCAAAGGGTAACGGGAGGGCCCCCGGCGATATCGATCCGTTTGAGCTTGCCCTCGCCCACAAAACCGATCGACTTGCTGTCCGGCGACCAAAACGGCCGGCCGGCGCCTTGAGTTCCTGGTAGCGCTCGCGCCTCAATCGAGTCAATGGGCCTGACATAAAGCAGATCCTCTTGCTTCAAGTTGGCGCCGAAAAAGGCTAGCATCTTGCCATCGGGCGAGATCGCCGAGCCGCCCCTCGCGCCAATCGGCGCAAAACGGATGCCCGGCGGCGGGTTCACTTCAAATGCGATCGCTGCCGATGGTTGCGGTGATGGCCGTGTCACCCAACCCGCCGCACCGATCAAAAAGCCAATCGCAGCCGCAGCCCAAGGCCAGTAGTTCGATTTCGCGACGGCCTTCGGTTCGGGCTTCGGCGAATAGTTCTCGATCGCGATCCGCGCCTCGGAGATATGCGCCAGCCGATTCTTAAGTTTCCGATCCAAACACCGCGCGATCAACTCGCTCAGCGGAACGCCGGTCAGATCGATCTCCCGCGTCAACACATGCGCCAGCGTGTGAGAGACCGTTTCTCCGTCGAACAGCCGCCTGCCCGTCAGCAGTTCGTAGAGAACCACGCCGAACGACCAGATGTCCGCGCGCCGATCGACCGTCTTTCCCGCCGCCTGCTCCGGCGACATGTAGCCCGCGGTGCCGAGAATCAGCCCGGCTTCCGTCGCCCGCATCGTCAACGTCGGCGAGTCGGGGCCCGTGACAACAGGCCGCTCGTTCACCGCCTTCGCCAGCCCAAAATCCAGAACTTTCACAACGCCCTCGGGCGTCAGCTTGATATTCCCCGGCTTCAAGTCGCGATGAATGATGCCCTTGTCGTGCGCGGCTTCCAGCGCCTCGGCAATCTGGCGCGCGATCGGCAGAACTTCGTCCAGCGGCATCGGCCCTTTCAACGTCGAGCCTTCAACCAGCTCCATCACAATCGCGTTCGCTTCGATTCCGTAAATCGTCGCGATATGAGGATGATTCAACGCCGCCAGCGTCTGCGCCTCACGCTGAAAGCGGGCAATGTAATCGGCGTCATGCGCCAGCGCCGGCGGCAGCACCTTAATCGCCACTTCGCGATTCAACTTCTCATCGACCGCCCGATACACCGCGCCCATCCCGCCTTCACCCAGCTTGCCGGTGATACGGTAATGTGCGATCTGGGTCGGGGCGCTCATTCTACGTTTTCATATTCTACACGTGATAATGAAGGTACCGTGCCGACCGTACTCCGCGTCGCGGGCTACCGATTTTTCTTCTTCAGCCTGGAAGGAACGGAGCCACCCCACATTCACGTCGAGCAAGCCGAACGCTATGCGAAGTTCTGGCTGACGCCCGTTGCCCTGGTTCATAGCCGGGGCTTTCGCACGGACGAGATTTCCGAGATACTGGGCATAGTTCGCGAGAACTGCAAACTCTTTCTGGAGCGATGGCATGAGCACTTCAACAGTCGTGGTTGATTCGCTCGCGACCGGCGTCGAGATTACCGCCGACGCGCTGCGATTGATCCTCGCCGATGGCAGGGAAGTCACCGCGCCCCTGGCCTGGTTCCCGCGGTTGCTGGAAGCCACAATCGACCAGCGCAATCATTGGCGATTGATCGGCGGCGGCGTTGGCGTTCACTGGCCCTCAATCGACGAAGACATCTCCGTCGCCAGCCTGCTCCGGACGAGTTAGCACCCTAACCCTCTAGACGCCCCGGCCCGCATCGGCGAAACTAGAAAAAGTGTCCCAAATCCTCGACGGAAAACGAATCCGTGACGAAATCCTCGCCGGCCTCGCGCCGCGCATCGCCGCCCTTCCCCGCAAGCCCGGCCTTGTAGTTGTCCTTGTCGGCGACAACCCGGCGAGCCAGGTCTACGTCGGCAGCAAAGTGAAAACCTGCCTCGAGCTTGGCATGCATTCGGAGAAAATCACTCCGCCGGCCGGCATCTCGACCGAAGCACTGCTCGACCTCATCGCCACGCTGAACGCGCGCGCCGAAATCGACGGCATTCTCGTCCAAATGCCGCTGCCGAAACACATCGATTCCGAAAAGGTCCTCGACGCCATCGCGCCCGAAAAAGACGTCGACGGCTTTCATCCCGTCAACGTCGGCAACCTGTCGATCGGCCGGCCCGGCCCGCGGCCCTGTACGCCCAGCGGCGTGATGGAACTACTGAAGCGCTACGGTATCGAAACCGCCGGCAAACACGCGGTCGTCGTCGGCCGCAGCGATATCGTCGGCAAACCAATGGCGATGCTCCTTTTGCACGCCAACGCCACGGTCACGATCTGCCACTCGCGAACGAAAGACCTGGAAGCCGAGTGCCGGCGCGCCGATATTCTGGTCGGTGCGATCGGCCGCCCGGCGATGCTGACCAAGGCGCACATGAAGCCGGGCGCTGTCATGATCGACGTCGGTATCAACGAATTGAAAGACCGCGCGCAAGTCGTCGCGATCTTCGGCGAAGACAGCGAAAAAACGAAAGCGTTCGACAAACGCGGCTCCGTGCTGGTCGGCGACATGCATCCTTATGATGCCGCCGAACTTTCGTCCTATTGGACGCCGGTGCCGGGCGGTGTCGGGCCATTGACGATCGCCCAACTCATGGCGAACACGGTAGAATCGGCCGAGCGCCGCCAGCGATGATCCTGCAGGTCGCACTCACCGGCGGCGTTGCGACCGGCAAGGGGTTTGTCGGCAGTGTGCTCGAAAAACTCGGCTGCTATCGCACCCAAGCCGATCGGCTAGGCCACGAAGCGCTCGAAACCAAAAAGGCCGAAGTCGAAGCGCTCTTCGGCACCAACGATCGCAAGGCCCTGGCCGCTATCGTCTTTAATGATCCGGAAAAGCTCGCGCGGCTCAACGCGATTGTGCACCCGGAGGTCGAGCGGCTCCGCCTGGCGAAGATCGTGGCCATCAAAGACCCTTCCGCCATCGTCATCTGCGAAGCGGCCATCTATTTCGAGACCGGCGCGCACAAGCGCTTCGACAAAACCATCCTGACCGTTTGCGGGCGCGAGTTGCAGATCGAACGCGCCATGGCCCGCTCCGGCTGGACCCGCCAGGAAGCCGAAGCGCGCATCGCCCGCCAATGGGACGATGAAACGAAACGAAAACTCGCCGACTTCGTCATTGATACATCGGTTTCTTTCGAGGACACCGAGCGCCAAGCCATGGAAGTTTATAATCGTCTCAGAGAGTTCAGTCAGCAATGAAGCGCTTCCGTTATCTCTTTCTCGCCGCCGGCTTCGTGGGCGCCTTCGTCTATATGACGTCGATCGCCAAGTCGCGGTTCTTCCCGGCCGCCGTGTCGGGCGCGGTCGAATCCGGTCCCCTTTTCGAAGAGGCCAAAGTCGTTCGTGGCGCGGGCCTCAGCAACGACGAACTGAACAACATCGAGATCTACAAGAACGCCCGCGCGGCGACCGTCAACATCTCTTCGACCGTCTATCGCCGCGACTTCTTCTATCAGGTGATCCCTTCCAAGGAAACCGGTTCCGGCTTCGTCATCGACGGCGAAAAGGGGCTCATCCTCACTAACAATCACGTCTTGGGCGGCAGTCAGAAAATCGTCGTGACCTTCGCCGATCAAGCGAAGTACGACGCCGAGGTGCTGACGAAAGATCCGGTCAACGATCTCGGCCTGATCCGAATCAACCCGCGCAAGAAGCTGCCTTCGTTGCGGCTCGGCGAATCCGAAGGACTGCAAGTGGGCCAGAAGGTTCTCGCCATCGGCAATCCGTTCGGCTTCGACGGCACGTTGACAACCGGCATCATCAGCTCTCTGAACCGCTCGATCCGCGATGAAACCAATCGCGAGTTGGAGGGCATGGTTCAGACCGACGCGGCGATCAATCCCGGCAACTCCGGTGGGCCGCTTCTCGATTCGCAGGGCAACGTGATCGGCATCAACACCGCGATTTACGGGCCTGGCGGCAACATCGGCCTAGGCTTCGCGATGCCGATCAACAAGGCCAAGGCCATGTTGATCGACTATCGCTCGGGCAAGTCTTACAAGCGGCCGTTCTTCGGCGTGCAGACAATACACGTCGCCGGTGAATGGGCCGAAGCGCTTCGCCTTCCGCCCGACGGCGGCCTTCTGGTCCAGGTCGTTCAGCGCGGTTCTGCCGCCGAGCGCGCCGGCATTCGCGGCCCGCGCGAAGTCGTCATCATCGGCAACTACGAAGTCGGCGTTGGCGGCGATTTGATCATGGCGATCGACGGCAAGCCGTGCGAGCGCCGCGACGCGGTCACCGAAGCGCTGCAGAAGAAGCGCGCTGGCGACGTGATGGAGCTGACGCTATTCCGCAACGGCCGCACCACCAAGGTGTCGGTTACGCTTGGGGCGGCGCCGGAGCAAGCGCAGTAACAAACTTTGACGTCGTGATCGCCTGGCCGGTGTGGCGCTGCGCGTGTTCGGCGATGTGCGCGAGCAGCACGCCGAGAACCGTCTCCAGCCGCGCCCGGCCGATAAATCGTGGCGCGTCGAGATCTTCGACCGCGGAGGCGAACGCAGCGACGGCTTCGTAGGAAGCGCGCACGCCCTGCAACAGATCGGCGACCGGCGCGCCGGGCTCGCCTTCGGCTTTCATGAAGGCGATCTGCTCGGGCGTAATCGACTCCCCGCGCGCGTAAGTCAACAAGCGTTCGGTGCTGCCGGCCAGATGGCGCAAGTGAAACCCGACGCTCGTAACGCCGCCGGGCTTGGCCCAGATCTGCTCATCGGAGAGCGGCGCGATCCACTTATCGAGGTCGGAGAGCGAAAGTTCCAGCGAACAGCAGACCATGCGCGGCACGGGCGCGAGATTGGTGAAGCGGCCGGCGAGCCAAGGTTCGGGGCCGGCTGTCAAAGGTTGCAGCATCATCTCTTTATTATCGGCGTATAGGTCAATGAGGCCAGGACGAAGCGGCCGGTCACTGAAACGCGATCGCGGCCAGAGCCAAGCTCGATTTGATGTACTCCACCCGCACCGGGGCCTTCTGCGCTCCGCATTGGAACTCGTGTTGAATGCCCGTGCCTCCTGTAACCCGTACCTCCGAAGGCCTCGCGAGGCGCAGCTTAAGTGTCTCCCCGTTGCTGACGATCGACAGTACCGGCGGCGCCGCGGAGCAGTCGAAATCAACGAGCATACCTTCGGCGGTTGTATCACCGCGGAGGCCTTGCCACGATTCCGGAACGGTGACGGCCGGCTTCGGCGGAGAACCCGTTGCGTCCCGGACCGTGAGCAACCGCGCAATGCCGGCAGCCATATCCCGATCCGCCTGATGCCGCGCGGAGAGTCTGCACTGCAGGGCCGCCTTCGCCGCTTCGGGCAACCGCCCCGCGCGTTCCAACTCCAGCGCCAACGCGTGCCACATCGATGCATTGCGCGGACGAATGCGCACGGCCTCCCGCAGCAGGTCGATCTTTCGAGCGCCATCGGCGACCCGTAACGCCAGCGCGAACCGTGCTTCGGCATGGAGCGGACTCCGCTTGACGGCTTCTTCGAGCAACGCCAAATCGTTAGTGAGCATGGCGCGCTCGAAGTAGACGGCGCCATCGGCGTCGCCGCGCGCAATCGCACTGTCGAATAGCCGGATCGCATCGTCCTTCTTCCCATCCGCGAGCGCCAAATAGCCGCGCTGCGCCGGAGTCTTCGCGAGTTTCGCCGCCACCGCGGGCTTGCCGGAGGCGAGCGCGAGCGAAACAAGCATCTCTTCCGTATCGGCCAGCGTCACGGCCGGCGGCGCTTCCACCGGCGCGCGCAATGGACCGACAAAGACGGTATCGCGGCGGGCCGCCACCGCCGAGCGAAGCAGCGCGGCAGAGTCGTAGCCAAACACCTCGCGGCAGGCCGCGCCGGCGCTCCACCCGTCTGCAAGGAGCGAGAAGAAGCGCGGCGACTTGTCCCGCACGCCGGGGTTCGTCAGCAGATAATGCACAACCGCCCAACTCTGCGCGTAGAACTTGCCGGTGTGCGCTTTCGATTCATCGGTTTCGTCGAACAGCGATAACTCGGCGCCTCGAACGGCGGCGTCGTGCGAAGGGATCGGCGAGCCGATGATCCAACCGTTGCGTTCGGCGCGCGCCGTTGAGTAAAACTCGGCTAGCCCCTCCTCAAGCCACAACGGCCGGCGCGGTCCCGAGTGCTCCAGAAACGCGTGGACCAGTTCGTGAGAAGTGATCCGTTCACTGTCGGTGCCTCCCCACCCCACGACAACCCAGTCCTCTCCCGGCGACCATTGATAGAATCCCGCGGCGCCGATCGACGGCCGGAGCGACCGGTACAAACCGCCGTTTGTCGTCAGAACCACCCGCAGCGGCAACACCTTTTTCACGCCGCCAAGCAACTCCCGCAGCGCTTCCAGCCGGACCGCCATCGAACGCGCGGTTGCCGCGCCGGCGTCCGTTGCAATTTCGTAACCATCGCCCCGCAAGGCTACCCATTCCGCGCCCGCGCAACAGAATCCCATGAGGGCAATAACTATTTTCGATTGGACCATTCCGGCAATGCGCCTTACGCTGGATTTGTGGCGACTATCATGGAGATCCCTACTCCACAATTATCACTCCTGCACAGAGTGAGCAGCATCGTTGCCAGCGAACGCTCGCTGGACGAAATGCTTGGCGAAATCATCGGTTTGGCTGTGCAGATCACAGGCTGTGATGCCTGTCTTGTTTACCTGTTCGACAAGGAGACCAACGAAATCGTTCTTTGCGCCTCGCAAGTGCCGCACACATCCGAGATCGGCAACCTTCGCATGAAAGTCGGTGAAGGTATCACCGGCTGGGTGGCGGAACACAAAGCGGTTGTGTCGCTGGGCGAAAACGCCTTCCAAGACAAGCGTTTCAAGAAGTTCGGGGCGCTGGTGGAAGACACCTACCAGGCATACCTTTCTGTGCCGCTGGTCGCTGGCGGAGATCTGATCGGCGTCATCAACTCGCATCACCGCGACAAGCACGAGCACTCCAGCGAGGAGGTTTCGATGCTGACGTTCATCGGCGAGCAGATGGGCGGTGCGCTGTCCAAGGCGCGATTGGCCGACGAAAACGCGCGGTTGAAAGAAGAAACCGTCGAAATGCGCCGCAAGCTAGAAGAACGCAAAGTTGTCGAGCGCGCCAAAGGCATCTTGCAACGCCGTCACGGACTGACCGAAGAAGACGCCTACTTGCAGCTTCGCAATGAAAGCCGCCGGCTGCGCAAGCCAATGAAGGATCTGGCCGACGCGATCATCTTTACCGAGGATCTGAACAAGCGCAATATCGCCGCCGAGTAAACTGGAGAGGTTGCGTCCTTTCGTCCCTCTCATCGCCAATCCGCATTTGGCGACCATCGCGTCGAACTTCTGGCCGCGGTTCAAGCAGTTGGCCGATGTGCCGGCGATTGAGCACCGCGTTCAGACCTCTCCGAACGTCGCGATCCGCGTCGTCGAGCAGCGGCCCGCGGCGAAGGCCAAGGCGGAACTGGTTTTGGTTCACGGACTCGAGGGGTCGAGCAATGGCGGCTACATGCAAAGCATGGCGTGGAACGCGCTATCGGCGGGCTACGCCGTGCATCGCACCAACATCCGCGGCTGCGGCGGCACTGAAGGCTGGTGCGACACGCTCTATCATGCCGGCCTGACATCGGATTTGCGCGCCTACATCGATCAGATCAATACTGGCTTGCCGATTGTCCTAATCGGCTATTCGCTCGGCGGGAATCAGGCGCTGAAGTTGACGGGCGAAGGGCACCCGCGGCTGGCGGCGACCGTGGCCGTCTCCACGCCGATCGACTTGGCGGCTTGTGTGCGCGCGCTCGGCCGGCGGGCGAATTTTATCTACGAGAACCGCTTCATTCGCCGGATGCAGGAGCGTTTGAAGGAGCGCCGCCGCCAACAGCCCGCCGCGTTCGATTCTATTTTCGAGCGCACCGATGTCGATGCCGTCAAGACGATCTATGAATTCGACGACCGCATCACCGCGCCGCACTTCGGCTTCGGCGGCGCCGATAACTACTACGCGACGCAGTCGTCGCAAAACTTCCTCGCGGCCATTCCGACGCCGACGCTCTTGATCACCGCGCAGGACGATCCACTGGTGCCGTTTGACGTTTACCGGAACAAAGCGATCGCCGAGAACCGGAACATCGAACTCATCGCCCCGGCGCACGGCGGACATGTGGCGTTTCTGGCCAAGCAAACGCCGCGCTTCTGGGCCGACGAAACGATCCTGGACTGGCTGGCGCCATTGACGGCGTAACCGGTCTCCGGTCACAGCTAAACGAATAGCGTTCCGGAAGCAGATGAGATATGCTGGCTGAGGTCTCGGAATCCAGTCCGGACATAAGGCCAGGAGAACATCCGTTATGTTGCAACGCTTCGTGCTCGCGCTACTCGCAGCCAGTTCGCTACTCGCCCAATCGACCGGCACAGCCACGGTCGTGGGAACCGTCACCGATTCAACCGGCGCCGTCGTGCCCGGCGTGAAAGTCGTCGTGAAAAACATCGGCACGCAGTTCGCCTACGAAGGCCAGACCGCGGCCAACGGCAGCTACTACATTCCGAATCTGCCTTCGGGCAACTACGAAGTGTCGGCGGAGGCGCAAGGCTTTAAGCGCTTCCTGCAGAGCGGCCTTGTGCTGCGCATCAATGAATCGCCGCGTATCGACGTCACGCTGCAAGTCGGCAACGTGACCGAGTCGGTGATGGTGAACGCGACGCCGCCCATGCTCGAAACCGAAACGGCGGGATCGGGCCAGGTGTTGGACGGCGAAGTTGTGCAGAAGCTGCCGGTGATGCAGAAGTTCGTGCATCGCGTGTTGCTCTACATGCCGGGTATGACGAACATCAACGGCCAGCACGCGGTCGGCCAGCGCCAGCGGGCGATCGGCTACTCAATGGACGGCGTCAGCGGCAAAGAACCGGCTGTCGGCCAAGTCGGCTCTTTTACTCAGACGATGATCGCATCGCTCGACGCGATCCAGGAGTTCAAGATGTGGACGACGGGAACGCCGGCCGAGTTCGGCCATTCGGCGGGCGGCCAACTGAGCGTCGTGTTCAAGAGCGGAACGAATCAATTTCACGGCAACGTGGAAGATCGCTATACCAACGGCAAACTGATCCACCGGGCATTTCTCGAACAACTGCCGCGCACGGGGGACTTTGACTATCACGAGTGGGGCGCGACGGCGTCGGGCAAGATCATCAAAGACAAGACGTTCTTTTTCGGCGGTTTCCAGCAACACTATGAGAAGCTGAGCGAAACGGTAGTAGTTACAGTACCGAGCCCGGAGATGCTCGCGGGCAACTTCAGTTTCGGCGGGCGCGGCCTGCCGATCTACAACCCGATGACGACGCGTCAGAGCGGGACCAATTGGACGCGCGATCCCTTCCCGGGTAACATCGTGCCCGCGTCGATGGTCAATCCCGTCGCGCGCAAGGTCATGGATCTGAAACCGTGGCGCGCGCAATCGGATCCGGGTACCATTCAGCCTACCGGGCCGGTGAACAACCTGACCTACAACGCCGGAGGCGGCTACAACTTCATCCGTTACGACGCGAAGCTCGATCATCAGTTCAGTACGGCCCATCGTATCTTCGGGCGCTATTCACACGTGCGGCATCGAAGCGAAGACCGTCCGGTGCGGACGTTGACCGAAGTGCAATACGGCAACGTGTTCGTGCGGCCGTTGGATATGCGAAACGTCGCCATCTCCGACACATACACCTTTGGACCCACGATGATTAACGAAATGCGGCTGGGCTTCAATCGCCGGTTGAATATCGGCGAGCCGGAGAGCTTTGGCAAGAACTGGGCGCAGCAGTTGGGCATACCCGGCGTATCGCCGGAGACTTTCCCGGATTTCCAGAATCCCGGCGGCGCGCGGTTCTTCGGACTCGGGCCCGGCGGGCGCTCGGTCGATGTGGCCGAAGACTTCACGTTCCAGAACAACTTCACCAAGGTCAAGGGCGCGCACACGATGAAATTTGGCTATGAGGTGATGCGTACCCGGTACAATTCGCTCTCGGGCGCGCTGCCTTCGGGTCAGTACCGCATGGCGGGCACCGAGTTGCCGTTCACGCCGAACACGGGCAACCCGTTCGCGAGCTTCCTGCTCGGCACCGTCGGCCAAGGCGTCTTTCAACAAAACAACGCAACGTGGCTGCCGCGCTGGTGGTCGCAATCGTTCTATGGACAGACCACATGGCGTCCGCGACGCAACCTGACGCTGGAGTTGGGCGTGCGGTGGAGTTATGAATCGCCGTTCTCGACCAAGTTCGGGCAGCAGTCGCAGTTCGATCCGAACGCGACGGATCCGCTGACCGGGATGCGCGGCGCGATCGTGCATGGCAAGGGCCTGCTGGCGAAGCGCGATCTGAACAACTTCCAGCCCCGGCTGGGCATGGCGTGGAACCTGCACCCACGTGTCGTGATGCGGTCGAGCTTTGGTATGTACTCCGTCGATCTGATGACGAACGGCCTCGGCCAGAATTTCGAAGAGTATGTCGCCACCGCGAATGTGCAGCCGCCGCCCGGCGACCCACGCCATGCGTTCCTGCTGTCACAGGGTCCGGGACCGATCCGTTTCCCGAGCTCGGCCGATGGCAGCGTGCCCTTCCAAGGAACGAACTTCGGCGGACGCAACGCGTCGTATTTCGATCCCAACATGCGGCTGCCCTACGTGCTCATGTTCTCGACCGGGTTCCAGGTACAACTGACCAGGAACTGGCTGGCGGAGACCGTGTACCAAGGATCGTCCGGCGTGGGCCTTTTGAATAACTGGGACATGAACGTGGTTCCGTTAAACGTTTCGACCGACCAGGCGCAACTCGTGCAGATCTTCAACGCGACGCAGAACTTCAAGCCGTACCGGCAGTTCGGCTCGATCCAGCACTATGCGAACTACGGTCACAATTCACACCACTCCGGGACGTTCCGGATTGAGCGGCGCTTCGACGCCGGCATGACTTTGAACACCTTCTACCAACTCGGTAAAACTTTGAACGACGGCGATGACGACGGCGGCCGCAGCGGCATCACGTTCTACAACCGGCAGTTGGAGAAGGCGCGAGCGAGCTATGATATTCGCCACCGTCTGGTGAGCGTGATGACCTACGAGCTGCCGCTGGGCAAAGGGCGCAAGTTCATGAACGGCGGCGGCGTGAAGAATTACTTGCTCGGCGGATGGGACTTTGCCTGGACGCAGACGTTCCAGAGCGGTCCGCCCGTGACCATCACCGCGGCGGGAAGCCCGAATCGATACCTGCCCGGTATGGTTCGGCCGGACGCACTGCTGCCGGCCGAGCAAATAAAGGTGACCAGCGACTACAACGTTGGCAACCGCTTCCCGTTGGCGGCGCAAAACCCCTACTTCAACACGGCGGCGTTCGGCTATCCGGCGCCATTCCGGGCCGGTACGCTCGGCCGCAACGTGGTGGAATCGCCCGGATTGCGCTGGACGCAGTTGTCTCTGTCGAAGGACTTCAAGATCACCGAACGCGTGACCTTTAGCCTTCGCTGGGACGTCAACAATCCGACGAAAGAACCGCAGTTGGCCGACCCCGGCGCGGTGTACAACACTCAGAATCTGGCGCAATTCGGCCGGTTCGCGGGCATTGGGCGCGGCAGCTTCTCCGATGTCGGAACGTCGCGCATGCATCACATCATGGTCGGCCGCGTGCAGTGGTAGCCCGTTCAACACCGCTCGCGCAGAAGAGCTAAACACAAAGGAGCCGGTGCGTCCGGCACAAACCAGACGCACCCGGCTCCTCGGAATAATCAAGCTTCGGTAATCGTCACCGAAGTCATCGAATCGCCCTGTTGGATCGCATCGACAACTTCGAGCCCGCTCACCACTTTGCCGAACACCGTGTGCTTGCCGTCCAGCCATCCGCACGGAACGTGGGTGATGAAGAACTGGCTGCCGTTGGTTCCCGGCCCCGCGTTCGCCATCGAGATCACGCCGCGCTCATGCTTGTTCGGATTGCCCGCGAACTCGTCCTCGAAACGATAGCCCGGACCGCCGCGGCCCGTACCCGTCGGATCGCCGCCTTGAACCATGAAGTCCGGAATCACGCGATGAAAGATAATGCCGTCATAGTATTTATCGCGGGCGAGAAACACGAAATTGTTGACCGTGCGCGGCGCCGACTTCGCATCCAACTGCAACACGATCGTCCCCTTGGTCGTCTCGATCGTCGCCGTATAACTCTTCGTCGCGTCGATCCCCATCTCTGGATAGCTTGCGTATTGCTTCATAGCAATTCCTCTCTCTTGGCGCGTTCCAGCGCCTTTACGATATTCGATACATTTTGCGAGCTGTTGCGGTCAGCGATCAACAACGCATCGTCGGTCTCGACAATAACTAGATCCTTTACGCCCACAAGAGCGACTAACTTCTTCGGCACGTCGACATAACAACCACCGGCCGATTCGGTAATTATATCAGCCGTCCTGGCGACGTTGACTCCGGGCGACTTCGCCTCAAGTTCATACACCGCGTTCCACGAACCGACATCGTTCCAGCCGAACTCATCGCACGCGATCCCGTGCACACCTTCGGCGCGTTCGAGAACACCCACGTCGATCGAAATGTTCTCGGTTTGCGGAAACAATTCCGCCAGCTGCGTATTCCAGTTCTTGGAGCCGAACGCGGGCAACTGCGCCAGCAGCCCCGCCGTCCTTGGCAAGAACCGTTTCATCGCTTCGAGAACAACCCTCGACTGCCAGAAAAACATCCCCGCGTTCCAGTAGTAACTGCCCGCGGCGACGTACTCTTTCGCCTTCTCGAGCGGCGGCTTTTCGACAAACCGTCGAATTCCAACCGCGTCGGTCGAACCCTCCTCGACACCGCCCGGAAACTCAATGTAGCCGTATCCCGTCTCCGCCCATCGCGGCTTAATGCCGAGCACACAGATGCGGCCCAACGAGGCCGCCTTGTATGCGGGCTTCACCAAACGCAGAAACCGCGCGGGCTTCTTGATGATGTGATCCGCCGGAAAGACGCCGAGAACGGCATCGGGATCGGAACGATGAATGATTTCGGCCACCAGTCCGATCGCGGGCGCTGTGTTGCGCTGCGCCGGTTCGGCGATAATTTGCGCCTTCGGCACCTCGGGCAACTGCTTGGCGATAGTGTCCCGCAGAAACGTGTTGGTGATGATCCAGACGTTTTTCGGATCGACCAGAGGTTTCAGCCGGTCGACGGTCTGTTGGATCAGCGAACGCTCGCCGAAGAAATTCAGGACTTGCTTCGCGGTCCGCTTCCGGGACCGCGGCCAGAAACGCGTACCGCGCCCTCCAGCCAGAATGATTGCGTACGAATGGTTTGTTTTCATTTAGCGCCCAAGCGGATAGGACCGGATCAACATAAACGTCCGGTTCCAGCGCGTCTTCGAAAAGAAGTTCGTGACGAGATTGATAACCTGATCGACCGAGTAAGTCGCCAGATGCTCGGTCGACGCCTCGAACGACCACCAGATGATGAGCGGCTTGCCCATGATGTTCTCGCGCGGCACCAGCCCCCAGTAGCGCGAGTCGTCGGAATTTTCGCGGTTATCGCCCATGCAGAGGTAGTAGCCGTTGGGCA
Source organism: Acidobacteriota bacterium (assembly GCA_016871135.1). Lineage (GTDB taxonomy): Bacteria > Acidobacteriota > Terriglobia > Bryobacterales > Bryobacteraceae. The sequence continues at coordinate 34,142 of VFZQ01000001.1, forward strand.
CGGTCAGCTCGCCGTCCTTCACGTTATCCCGCAGCATCTCCGAACCGCGCGGATAAATGAAACTCATCGGCGGCAGCGTCGGGAAGTTAGCCGCGTACGGGTCGAGATTGCCGCCGGTGAACTGCGCGTAGGGCTCCTCGGTCAACTTACCGTTGAGGATTAACTTCTTCTCCGCGAATTTGATCTTATCGCCCGGGACGCCGATCACCCGCTTCACATAGGGCAGGTTGATATTCAACGGGTAGCGGAACACCACGACGTCGCCGCGCCTCACGTCCTGATACGGCAGGATGTACTTCGTAATCGGTCCAGGTGGCGAATAGGGAACTTTGTCCACGATCAGGTGATCGCCCGTCATGATGGTCGATTCCATCGACGCCGTCGGCACAACGAACGGCTGCGCCACGGTCGACGTAAACCAGACAAGCAACACGATGTTAAACGCCCAGTCGGCGATCCAGTATCGCTCCG
>VFZQ01000002.1 GCA_016871135.1 Acidobacteriota bacterium
GGACGCGCGGCGCGATGGCTGCGGCGGTGAATTTCGTTGGCCAGCACATCCTTGCCCGTGCCGCTTTCGCCGAGGACCAGCACACTCAAATCGCTGGCGGCGACACGATCGGCCAGTTGAAACAGGTCGCGCATCACGCGGGACGAACCACTCATCGCGCCGAAGTCGCCGTCGCCGGCCAGGCGGCCGCGCAGGCCCGCGACTTCGCGGCGCAGCGACTGACGCTCGACGGCGCGATCGACCACGCTTCGCAGTTCGTCGAGATCGTAGGGCTTGGACAAATAATCGTAAGCGCCGGCCTTAATGGCTTCGACCGCCAGGCGCTCCGAGCCTTGCCCGGTGACCATGATTACGGCCGGCGATTCCGCGCCAGCCAATTCATGAAGAAGAACGACGCCATCCTCGCCAGGCATGCGGTAATCCAGAAGCACAACGTCAGGGCGCCCCGCGCGAAGTTGCTCGCGCGCTTCGGCCACCGACGCAGCTTCGAGAAGAACGAACTCGCCATCGAAGGCCCTCCGCAACGCGTAACGCGCGGCCGGTTCGTCGTCGACAATGAGGATCGTGGCGGACATAAGCCCTCCGACGATCCTCTCACATCGTTCAAGGACGGCGGCCACGATAGATGACTGTGGACTTGTGGTTGAAGAGGCCGACGCCCGCGCCGTAGGCGGTAAATCGCAAGAGCCCAACTTGCGGCGCAAGCATGAGCGGGAAGCCGCCGATGAGCGCGCCGTGCGCCGCGCGACGCGCCGGATGACGATCGCGGATGGCAACGGTCATGACGTTCGCCTTGGAGAACGTCAGATCATTGGCACCTTTTTCGATGGTGATCGTATTGTCATCGGCGGAGACGAAGCGGCCCCAGTGTTTATGACGGTCCATCGACTGGACCATGGTTTGGTGCGAGGGCTCGAGTTGGGCGAGGCGAGCCCATCGATCTTGTTGCGCGAACGCGGGAAGAGCGAGCGCGAGAGTGAGTAGCAGGTGTTTCATGGTGTGGCTCCTTGTTATTACTTGCGATAGACGGGGGTCGTGGTGTTCTGGCTGAGTCCGATGAGCGCGCCGATGCCGGCGACGGCCGGGATCGCGCCAACAGAGGCACCGTAGGTTGGGATCGCCGCGGCGACACCAATGGCGCCGGCGATGATGGCGCCTTTACGAGCGCTGTGCGAACGCGGCTTCTCCCGAACGAAAACCACCTCGACGCGAGACTTCTCAATCGCCTGTTCATCTTTTCGCGTCCTGATGATCAACGCATCCGCTGAATAGGAAACGAGGGCGCCTTCGTAGCGCTTTCGGTCGCTGGTTTGGACCACTGTTTGTTGCGATTGATCGATCCGGCCGAGTGCGGGCCAGTCGTCCGGCGAGGCGAATGCGCACCTCGTTATGGCTAGCAGGAGAACAGCGCTTCTCATGGTCGCTGCCTCATGTAAATTCGAACGTGGCGCCGGCTGATCAGCCCAAAGAAAGCTCCGTAGGTCGCCGTCAGAGGGGCTAACTTGACGCCTTCTTTCGGCGCCCAGGCCAAGACGGATAACGCGAACACAGATCCGGCGGCGATTACGGCGCCTTTTCTCGCGTTTGTCGCCGAATCCGATTTCTTGACGCTTACCCAGTCGATGAGGCCGCGCTCGATCATGTAGCAGCCGGTCGCTGTATCGATAACCAGCGCCGTGTCGGAGACCGACTTGATCGACCCTTTCAATCGCTTCCCGTCGAGTGGCTTGACGATCGCCTCCTGTGCCGGGAAAACCTTCCGAAGAGCGTTCCAATCTTCTGCGAACACCGGCGCCATCGCGGCCAGAAGTATCCACTTCATCACCTTGCTCCTTTTCGATAGACCGTTCGATACGCCGGCAGCAGCGCATTCACGCTGGCCGCGATCGGCGTGTAGAAGTTGGGATTCGCGGTCAACACGGCTGAGGCCATTCCGAGACCGAGGCCGATCGTGTTGGTGCGCACGCCAATGCGCGTCACGACGACGCGAGTGTAGGGAACATCGCTCGCCTTTGTGCGCACGACGACGCGGTCACCGTCGACGCCGCCGAAGGTTCCGTGAATCGAGCGGCCGTCGAGCGTCTCGATGCGCACCTGCTGGCCGGGGCGCAGGCGTTCGACGCTCTTCCACGTCTCGGCGCGCAAGGCGAGCGCGCACAGGAATAGCAGGGTTTTCATCGCGCCCCCTTGCGCCGGTAGATCGTCTTCATGCCCGGTGTGATCAATTGCACGACCGCGCGGATGCGTTTGACGGTACCCTTCGGCACGACGGTGAGAACTCCGTCGATCAGCAGGCGGACTGTGTCGCGATCGGCGCCGAGAAACGCACCGTGCGTGGTAAGACCGAAGTTGAAGTCAATGTAGGTCACCGCGCCTTGCGGGAGTGCGGAGACGGCGTTCCAGTTGTGCGCGCCGGTCAGGATCGTGAATAGGAGTCTCATCGTTTCACCTCGCTGTAGACGGTTTTGTATCCGGGGAACAGTGCGCCCAAGCCGGCGCCGATCAGGCCCCATCCGAAGATCGCCGCCGCGACAAAATCGCCGTCGCCGTCGGACGCATTCGCGGCGAGTCCGCCCATCGATCCACCGGCGATCGCGGCGCCGATCGCCGCGTTCCGCCAGCGGCTGCCGGCGGTTCGCACCGAGACCTTCGAGATATCCTTCTTCGCATGGGAAGAGTCGCCGCTGCCGGTGCGGATGACGACGCCGTCGTCACTCGCCGAAATGAACCGGCCCTTGTGTTTGCGCCCGTCGCGAGTGTGGACGTGGGTATCTTGTCCGGGATAGATGCCGCGCATCAGCACCCAGGAATCGGTTTGCGCAAAGGCTACGGCGGAGATCAACAAGAGTCGGAGCAGCATCACCTACCTCCAGGTAACGCCGAATCGGAATGAGGTCAGGTTCAAGTCGTTGTAGCGGTAGTCGACGTGATGGCGGATTTCGGCGCGGATGCCGAAACGGGGCCTGAGCCAGGCCGTTACGCCGCCGCCGAACTGCCAGATGCCTAGGCCGGATCCGTCGCCGCCGAGAAAAATGGCCGGGCCGGTCGAGGCGAAGGGAACAACGCGGCCTGTACCGATCTTTGTTGCGTGATAGGTGACCGACGGAGAGAACGCGCCGATGCCACCACCCTCGCCCGGCAGAAAATAGCCGCCCGCGTCAACATTTGTGCCGAGGCCTTTGTAGAACAGGAAGTCGCCACCCGTGAACGCGCCTTGAATGCTTTTCGAAAAATATCCGCTCGAGCCGACGAACGGCGTGTAGACCACATATCCCTGCCGGCGAAACTCTTGGGCGTCGCCGAGCATCATGAAAGTGGCCGCCAGTATCAGTGTTTTCATGCCAACCAGAGAGGCACGCAGTTGGCCAATCCGAAAATCGTGCGTAGTCAACAGCTTGCGAATCGCACGCCCGCCAGATTTCCCTGATACCCGCCAAATTCGTATGGCGGCGTTCGGCTGTTAAACTGACGAAGCGATGTCCCTACTCGGCAACGCGCTATTGGCGGTTGCGCTCGCTGGCGGTGCTGGCCTCAGTGCTCTGATCGGCGCCGTTATTGTCGAAAAGCCCGGCAAGCGCGCCGCGCATTGGTGGGCGCTGGCGCTTTTCGTCGCGGCGTTTTGTTGGCACGGCGCGGCGCTTTACGGATTTTTGCAGACCGCGGCGCTTGACGGACGCTCGTTCGACACATCGGTCCCGTTTCGCGTGATGATCGCTCTGTTCTGTGTCGTGGCCGCGCCGGAACGACCCTGGCGATTTGTGTTTCTTTTGCTAGCCGGCGTACCGTTCGATCCGCCTCGATGGGCGGGCTTCGGCACCTTCGCCGCGTTGTTCGCACTGGGCGGATGGATTCAATTTCGCGGATGGCTCGGGCTTTACTTCAGCCGGCGCATCCGGCTGGTTGGAGCATTGGCGGTTATATCGACGATTTACTTGCTAGCCGTTCGCCGGCTGTCCGATTTTCTTTCGCGCGAGTTCGATGCGTTCGGAGAGTTGCTGGAAGTCGCGTTGATCTTTGCTGGGGCTCTCGGATGGCTTGCGCTCTATGGTTGGATGACGCGGGCGATGTCGCGACGGACCGCGCTGTACACGGCGTTTGGCCGGCGTGTAATCGAAGAAGCCGTGCCGATTCTCGATCTTCGCGAACGGGTGCAATTTCTCGCCGAGGGCGTGGCGAAGACGTTTTCGCTGCATCGCTGCAAGATACGGATTGAAGGGCCCCCAGTGGCGCAGGGCGCGGCCGGGGCGTCTTCCGGAGAATCCTGGTCGCACGAGTTTGCGTTGCGGTACGAAGATCAAATTCGTGGGACGCTGTGGGCCGACTGCCATCCGCGCGCGTCGTTGGAAGAAGACGCCGCCGTTCTTGAAGATCTTTGCCGCCAGATCGCGCATTCGATCGAAGCGTGCCGGTTGGCCGAAGAGAAACTCTCGCTTGAGCGCACGCTGGTCGAGCAAGAGCAACTGGCAACGATGGGTACGCTGGCGGCGACGATCGCACATGAAGTAAAGAATCCACTTGGGCCGATGAAGACGCTGGCGCAATTGATGGCCGAGGACCCGGAGCTGCCGCCGCGTTGCCACAAAGACCTCGAAATCATGCTGAGCGAAATCGACCGGCTGAATCGGTGCGTGGAGCAACTGCTTGGCTTTGCGCGACCGCTGCGCAACGCCGACGGAGAGATCGATGTCGCGGCACTTGTCGACACCGCGATGCGGCTGATGGCGCGCGAGGCGGCGCCGCGGCGGGTCGAACTGCGGCATACTTGTGCGCCGGGGTTGAAGCTACGGGGAAAAGACAGGCAGGGTGTACAGCAGATACTGCTCAACCTTGTGCTTAACGCGGTCCAGGCGAGCACCGAGGGCGGTATCGTTGTGCTCGATGTGACGGCGAACGGCGATGGCCTGCGGTTGCGGGTTACCGACGATGGGCCCGGAATTCCGGGGGAGATGCAGCGCCGCGTATTCGATCCATTCTTCACGACCAAGCAGCAGGGCACGGGGCTGGGACTGGCGATCGTGAGCAAAAACGTGAAGCAGCTGGGCGGCGCGTTGCGGTTGGAAAGCCCGGTGGCCGATGGGCGCGGGACGCGGGTCGTCGTCGAATTGGGAGCGGAGGCGCGATGATACGAGCATTGCTACTGGCGGCCTTCGTTGCGCACGCGCAGCAGTTCCCGGCCGACGGCGTACGACGCGCGCGCGCCGTGATGGACGCAATCTTCAGTCTCGATCACGCGGCGGGCGAAAAGTTGTGCCGCGACTGGATCGCCACCGCACCCGAAGATCCAGGCGGATACGTCTATCTCGCGCGAACCAAGTGGAGCGAGGAGTTGAGCACGCGGCGTGCGTTGAGCCTCGAACGCTATGCTTCACCCGAGTTCTTCTCCGACGATGAGCGCTACCGCTTGCCCGTTCCACCGGCTACGGTGAATTCGTTTCGGTCCTTCAACACCGCCGGCATCACGCGAGCGAAGGCAATGCTGGCTCGCAATCCCCGCGACGCCTGGGCGCTGTTCACGCTCGGCGTGGGCCATCAGAACGAGGCGACGCTAGAGGCGACGTTTCTACACAATTGGTGGACGGCGTTCCGGCAAGGCACAAGCGCGTATCGCGCGCACGCGCAACTGCGAGACATGCATCAGGGTTTGGTCGATGCGCGCCTGGTACCGAGCGTCTATCGCTACGTCGCCGGCACGGTGCCGTGGCGAGTACGATGGCTGGCGGCGCTGCTTGGGTTTCGCGGTTCGGCCGAAGGCGGTAGAAAGGATCTTGAAGAAGTCGCCTCCCGAGCGCTGTTGACCAACGACGACGCACGCACCGTGCTGGCGCTGATTTATGCGCGCGAAAAGAACTTCACCGATGCGAACCGGCATTTGTCCGACCTACGGCGCCGCTTCCCGCGAAACTACATTGTCCATCTCGATCTCGGCAGCATTGCGATGCAAATGAAGAGGTCCGACGAAGCCGCCCGGCTGTTTCGCGAGATTCTCATCGCAATCGAGAGCAAACAGAACGGTTATGAGCGGCTCGACAGCGCAACGGTTCTGAATCATCTCGGTACGGCCGAGCGCGCCTCACGACGGTTTGAATCGGCGCTGGAGCAGCACCGCCGCAGTTTAACCGATTCGTCGGCGACGGCTCGGACACGCGCGATCGCACAGCTGGAGACCGGGCGCGTCTACGACTTAATGGGACGGCGCGCCGAGGCGATCGCTGCCTATCGCCAGGTGCGGAGTATTCCCGAAATGCCAGGCATCGCGCAACAGGCAAGAGCGCACGAGGCGAAGGCGTACAGGGTTCAATAGCCAGCGGGTGCGGCGGCGTTGGAAAGGATCGGATCGAGCCCGAGCCGTTTACGAGCGTCGTCCATCATCGACGCGGTGCGCGTTGCCCCGCAGCGCGACACGCCCAGCGCCCGAACCGCCAGCAGCGCATCGAGGTCGCGCACGCCGCCCGCGGCTTTCACTTGAATGTGCGCGGGCGAGTGTTTGCGCATCAGGCGGAGGTCCTCATGCGTCGCGCCGCTGGGCGCGTAGCCGGTTGAGGTCTTGACCCAGTCGGCGCCGTGCTCGGCGCAGATTTCGCAGAGGCGGATCTTCTGTTCGTCGTTCAGGTAGGCGTTTTCGAAGATGACCTTTGCTTTTTGGCCCGCGTCGTGGGTCGCTTTGACGACGGTGGCGATGTCGGCCGAAACGTATTCCCAGCGCCCGCTCAGCACGGCGCTGATGTTGACAACCATGTCGAGTTCTTCGCCGCCATCGGCAAGAGCCTGTTTCGTTTCGGCGAGCTTGATGGCGGTCGTGTGGCCGCCGTGGGGGAAGCCGATCGTCGTCGAGGCGCGTACGTTGGACCCGCGCAGGCGATCAGCCGCGTGGCGTAGCGCGTAAGGCATAATGCAGACGGAGGCGACATCGTAATCGAGGGAAAGCTGGATGCCGCGGTCGAGATCGTCCTGGGTCAAGGTCGGGTTCAGCAACGAGTGGTCGATCATCTTGGCGACGTCGAGATAGGTGAAATCAATCATGCAGGAACTATTGTCACTGGCTGAGCGCGTAAACCGCAAATGACGCCAGCCAGTGTTCGCCGCCGTAACTGCCCGTCAGGTGCGGCATCGTTTTCTCGATCAATTCGGCGGCCGTGCGCTCCATGGCGGCGCGGCGTTTCGATGTCGCGGGTAGCGCGGATGCGATGCCCTTCAGGCACCAGGCACGGCTGAATGAGAGGCCGTCGAGATGAACGATTTGGTAGTCGGAACGGTCAGAGACGGTCGGCGGCTTCATCAGGTTCGCCAAGCCGGGCTCGCGCAGATACCGTGAGAACCATGCCGCGAATTCCTTGCCGGGGAGCACGCGGCGCATGAGGTCGGCGACTTCCAGGCTGGGCGAGAAGAAATCCGAGCCATCGGGCTCTTGCAGTGCGGTGACAGCGGTGTTCGTTTCGTAGTATTCGCGGGCGCGTTTGACGATCAGCGCTTCGAATTCGGCGTGTTTCGTGGCGCGCGCCCAGTCGAGCGCGAAGACCAATCCGAAAGCGGTGTTCGGGTGGACGCCCGTGCGGTTCGGGTAAGTCTGTTTGGGAAGATAGGCGATCCACGCTTCGCGGACCACGGCGGTCAACGGCTGCATGTTGCGGAGCCATTCGCGACCCTGTGCGTCATCCCAACCGAGAAGTTCTTCGTCGAGTTTCAACAGCCACGCCCAGCCGTAAGTGCGTTCGAAGGTCGCAGCGAGTTTTGACCGCTTGAAGTAGTCCGCTTCGGCACGCATGGCGGTGGGGGTGAAACTGGAGGCGAGCACGCGGCGGATTTCGTCGCGCTTGGGCAGAGCCGGATTCGTCTTCAGAAGCCGCACGAGCATCCAGTGCCCATGCACGCTGGAGTGCCAGTCGAAGCAGCCGTAAAAAGCGGGGTGAAGTTCGCGGGGCGAGAGCCGGGCGTCGGATTCGGTCTCGATGGTGTGCCCGGTTTTATTGGGGTATTCCTGGTGAATGCACTTGAGCGGCAGTTCGGCGAGCCGTGCGGCGATGTCGTCGGAGAGGGGGGACTTTGCGAGCATGGGTAGGGCGATTAGCAGGGCAAAACGCATCTTGGACCATGGTACAACTTGGTTATGCGCGAGATTGCGATTTCGAAGTTCAAGTCGACGTGCCTGGCGGTGATCGATGAGGTCAATCGCACGCGGCAGCCGATTCGAATTACGCGATTTGGCAAGCCCGTGGTGGACTTGCAACCCACTAAGGCTGCCCCAAAGAAGCGAGTTCTCGGTGGCATGAAAGGCAAGATGAAACTTGATCCCAGTTTCGATTTTGTCGCACCCATACACGCATTTAGCCCGTGGCGAGATGGCGGCCAGTGAATCTGCTGCTGGACACCCACATATGGCTGTGGGCTTTGGAACAGAACAGGCGGTTAGCCCCGGTCGTCCGTAAGCAGTTGGAGAACCCGCGGAATCGGTTGTTTGTATCGCCCGTTAATGTCTGGGAAGCGGGCAATCTCTACAAGCACGGCCGGATCAAGGGCGGAGCGTTTCACGAGTGGCTCGACGAGTCCCTGGAAGCACTGGCCGTCATCGAAGCTCCTTTTACCGTCGCCATTGCCAGCGAGGCCTCGCGCCTCCGCCTGCCGCAACCAGACTTCGGCGACGTCATGCTGGCGGCAACGGCTATTGTGGAGGGCCTCGTGCTCGTCACCGCCGACCAGCAACTGCTCGATTGCAAGTGGCTTCGCACGCTCGCGAACGCGTAGCGGTTTCGTCCTCTGTGATATCCTGAACTTGAAATTTACCGCACGGGAGGTCGTACCATTCGATGGGCACGCTAGGGACACAGGAGATGATCATCATTTTTCTCCTGGCCTTGCTGATCTTCGGTCCGAAGAAGTTACCGGAACTGGGGAAAACTGTGGCCAAAGCGATGGGCGAGTTCCGTCGGGCGTCGTCTGAGTTGAAATCGACGTGGGATCGTGAGATGCAGCAGATCGAGAAGGAAACCGAACCGATCAAGCAGGCTGCCGACGAGTACCACCAGCAGGTTACCAACTACGACGATTCCTCGTATTACGACTACGGAGCTTACGACTCCGGTACGTCGGATTCAACGGCAACCCCATCCACAACTGTAGGCGAACCCGCAACTCAGGGCGCTGAACAAACCACCGCTACCGCGACGGCCGAACCTCCGGCTGAAACGTTGGTTGCGCAGGCCCCGGAGGGTACGGCCGCTCAGAGCTCATCGAGCACTGGCAGCGCCGCAACACCGGCGGCCGGTTGATTGGTTAGGTAATGTCCGTCCCGGAAGAACAGAAGGGGATAACCCCGTCCGAGAATCCGCCTGTGTCTACTAACGGCGAAGCATCGGATACCGGTGTCTCCTCTTCCGGCGCGGCGGACACCGGCACGGTCAGCTATGAGCAGACCACCGATCACGACTACGACTCGCATTATCACTCCGAGCACGATCACCAGTACGACGATCCGTACGGCGGGCATTCCTATCCGCCGGCTGAGGAATCGACGGCCGTAGTTCCCGCCACGACGACTGGGGGGTCGAGCACGCCGCCGCCATCTTCTCCCGATCCGGATGAGGAAGACGAGGAAGACGACGGCATGTTGCGTATGAGTTTCCTCGAACACTTGGAGGAACTGCGCAATCGGATCGTGAAATCCCTAATTGGAATCGGCGTCGCATTCGCTCTTTCGCTTATCTTCGCCGAGGATATGTGGAAAGCGGTCAGCGAGCCGGCGGCGACCGCGCTCAAGGCCCTCGGCTACGCACCGACCTTGAAACAGCTCACTCCGATGGATGCGTTTACAACCATCTATATGAAGCTGCCGCTGCTGTCCGCGACGTTCTTGAGTTCGCCGTGGTTGCTTTGGCAGATCTGGGGCTTCGTTGCGCCGGGGCTTTACAAGAAGGAACGCCGTTTCGCCGCGCCGCTGGTTCTCAGCTCGGCGGCTCTGTTTGTAGCGGGCGGGCTGTTCGCGTATTTCGTCGCATTCCGGTTCGGCCTCGAGTTCCTGCTCGGCATCGGGCGCGACATCAACGTCGAACCGGCGATCAACATGGTCGACTACTTCGATCTGTTTGTTAACGTGACCCTGGGTATCGGCATCGTCTTCGAACTGCCCGTTGTAATCTTCTTCCTGGCGCTGCTGAAGATCGTATCGGCGAAGTTCCTGATCGAACATTCACGCTACGCGATCCTGATCATCGTCATTTTGGCCGCGGTCATCACGCCGACACCGGACGTTTTCAACCTGATGCTGTTCTCGGTGCCGATGGTGGTGTTGTACTTCGTCGGCGTCTTCGCGGCATACCTGCTCGAGTTGCGGCGCGATCAGCGCAGCTTCCCGTGGCTATCAGTGCTTGTGATTATCCTTGCCGTCGGTGGAGTGGCGGGCGGCATTGTGTGGGCCCTTGTCGCCAAGTACGGATATAAACTCCTTCTGCACTGGCCGTTTATTGCACGGTAGGCGTTTCCGCACGTAGGGCGCCGAATCTCCTCTGGAGAACGGAATGTCTGAATTGGACGAGCCGCTTGAGTCGATTCTTCTTCGGTGATACCCCTCTCAGAGATTCACCCTATAAAATCGGTACTTTTGAACGGGGAGCACTTTTCCCGATTTTCGGATAGGATAGAAGAAGTAATTCCACAAAATAATGGAGATCCAAACATTCGGTGCCGGAAGCACCGGTATGTCAACCGGAGCCGCTTCCATGGACTTGTCAAAGACCATTCAGGAACTTTACACCGAGAAAGAACGAATTGACGAGGTTATAGCCTCGCTCGAACAGTTTCTAGCTAACGATGGCCAAGGCCCGCTTCGCCGCCGACGCGGAAGGAAGTCGATGGGCGCCGACGAGCGCCAGGTCGTTTCCGAACGCATGCGGAGCTATTGGGCCAACCGCCGAGCCGACAAAGTGATGAAGGCGTCGGCTGAGTAGCGGTTAGCGCTTAAAAAACCAGAGCCAGAAATACTGCTCGCCGGCCCCATGCCTGTGGCGCGGCTCGAATCCGCATCGCTCGGCCATGGCTACCGCTTCGGCGTCCGAGAACGGCACGCCGAGCCAGGTATCGTGGCGGTCGGATTGGATGGAGGTGTCGCCCTGTACCTGGAACTTGAAAAGCGCCCCGGGACGTAGTAATCGTGCGACTTCACGGACATAACTTTCGATAACTTCCCGGCTGGGAATGTGCTGAAAGACGATTGTGGAGAACGCAAAATCGTAACCAGAGCCGGGAATCACGGAAAGGTCCATCCCGTTGTTTTGGTAAATATGCGCACCCGGGAAGGGTGCTACGGCGCGGGTTGCCTGTGCCACCATCTCTCCCGACACATCGACCGCGTGGACTTCGCCGAACAACCCCGCCAGCGCCCGGGTCACGCGGCCTGCGCCGCAGCCGATCTCAAGCACGCGCATCTGCTTGGATTCGCGCCCCTGGCAGATATTGATCATATCGGTTAGGATCTCTTCGGCGACGGTCCGTTCGCCCGAGGCAAAAAATTCGTCGTCAGTCCACGCATCGTTGGCGGTGTTGACGTAGTAGCGGGCGTTTTCCTTGGCGCGAGCGTCCCAGTCGGCGCGCATCTTTTCGAGGGTGTCTTGCATCGGTGTTTCCGGCATCCAGCTTCCAGTTTAGCGGGTCGGGATGATATACTGAAGTGTCGTCAGTGGGCGGCTAGCTCAGTTGGGAGAGCACCACGTTCGCAACGTGGGGGTCGTGGGTTCGAATCCCATGCCGTCCACCAAAATCCCTTCCCACAATGGTTCTTTCCGACATCGACATCCGGCGCTATATAGCCGAAGGGAAGATCAAACTCGACCCGCCGTTACCGTCCGATCATTTCGGAAGTTGTTCCATCGACCTGCGGCTCGGCAACGAGTTCAGCGTTTTTGAGCATTCGCGCGTGCCGTTCATCGACCCGCGCGACCGTTCGGCGATTCAGGACATGATGCGGACGATCATCGTGCCCGACGGCGAGCCTTTCATCCTGCAGCCGCGTGACTTCGTCCTGGCAATCACGATGGAGTCGATGGACCTGGCCGACGATGTCCTGGCACGGCTGGAAGGCCGGTCAAGCCTGGGACGCATCGGCGTTATCGTACACGGAACCGCTGGGTTGTTCGACCCCGGTTGGACAGGCAAGGCAACGCTCGAACTCTCAAATCTCGGCCGTGTGCCGGTGGCGTTGTATCCCGGCATGCGAATCTGCTCGTTCACGTTTGAGCCCCTCTCGACGCCGTCGTCGATGCCGTATCGCAAGAAGCCCGGCAACAAGTACGCCGGGCAGACCAGCCCGTTGGCATCGCGTCTTTCCGGCGAAGTCAGTACTCTGAAGTAATGCTACGGCACACACTGGCCACTTTGGCCTACCGGTTGGAGAAGGCGCTGCGCGACGCACCTTCGGAATTCGCAACGTTCCGCGCCTCGGAGTCGTCACGGACGCCGGTCGAAATTCTCGCACACATGGGCGATCTGATGGACTGGGCGCTAAGCCACGCCAACGGCGCCGAGCGGTGGAACGATTCCACTCCACTTGCGTGGCCCGCCGAAGTGGAACGGTTCCATGCCGCACTACGGGCCTTCGATGATCGGCTGGCGGCCGGCGGTATTTCTTGCGACGAGAATCGCCTGTTCCAAGGCCCGGTCGCAGATGCCCTCACGCACACCGGCCAGATCGCGTTCCTGCGCCGGATGTACAGATCACCCGTGCCGCCGAAAAACTACTTCAGAGCCGAGATCTAGCCGAGCGGCAGACGGATGTGAAACACGGCTCCACGGGGAGCCGCATCGGCCGCCCATATTTCGCCGCCGTGATCGATCACCGTCTCGCGGCTCAGCGCCAGACCAAGGCCAAGGCCATTCCGCTTGCCAAAACTGGTGAACGGCTGGAAGAGCTGGTCTTTGATTTCTTTGGCGATGCCGGAGCCTTGATCGGCGATTGAAATTCGCAGATTCGCGCCTTCGCGATTGGCGCGAATCGTCACGACGCCCCCGTCGGGCATCACTTCGACGGCGTTGGCGATGAGATTTACGAAGACGCGCTCCATGCGGGCGCGTTCGACCGTAGCTTCGATGTTGTCGGGAACATCGATTTCGAATTGAATGTGCGCCGCCGATTCCTCTTGCGTCTGCACGGCGGTCTGCACGAGTTCGAGAATATTGCAGGACTCCCGCTCGCCATGTTTGCCTTTCGAGGCATCAAGCAACTCCTGCAACATCTCCAAAATACGGCGCGAGGCCTTATAGATGTTATCGGCGAGGCGCTTGTTGTGCGCCGGCGGGAGATCGTCGTCGATCATCATCTCGGCGCCGGAATAGATGGCCGCGAGCGGGTTGCGGAGATCGTGCACGATGCTCGACGCCAAACGGCCGACGGTTGAGATGCGTTCCTGGCGGATCAGTTCGCGCTGCGCATTTTCCAGCGAACCGGCCATCTGGTTGAAGGCCGTCGCCAGCCGGCCGAGTTCGTCCTTCTGATTGGCGACATCACCCGGCACGCGGTGCTTCAAGTGTTGCTGCGCGATTTCGGCGGCGGCGGTGTCGAGCGCGGAGATCGGCCGCACAATCCGGTTCGCCAAAACGTAGCCAAGTACGAGGCTGACGATAAGTCCTGCCGCCCACATCAACAAAAGCTCACTGCGCAGTTGGCCGATGCGGTTGCCGGCGATGCCGAAGCTTCGAACGATGGTCAGCTTACCGACGGGCGCGCCGTCGAGTCCGGTGAGATCACGCTCGATTCGAGCATCGTCGCCGGAGACATCGAGCAGCGTGGCGGCGAAGCGGCCCGAAGGTCCCGAGAAAACGAAATCGCTGCCTCCGGTCGATTGTTTCAGCGTCTCGGCCAGCGTGTTTGTCACCGGATAGCCGGCGACAAGAATGCTTATCAGTGCCGTGCCGCGCGCGCTATCGACGAAGATTGGCGTGAGGACCAACTGAAACAGCATGCCGTCCTGCACGTGATAGCCGGAGACCTGACGCGGCGCGGAAGGAACGACGGCGGCCTCGACGGGCCAGCGCTTGAGTTTAGGATCGCCTGAAAGCACGGCGATCGGATTGCCGCGCGGATCGGCGACGACGAGGAACGTCGACTGCTTCAGCGAAGGGCTCAAATAGTTGCCGAGTTCGCCGGCGGAGTCTCGAATCGTGGCCGGGTCGCCAGTGCCGAACGCGGCCCGGACGTTGGGAAGACTGGCCAACAGCAGAGCTGCCGCGCCGATCATCTCCTGACGGGCCTTGAGGACCGACTCATACGCCTGGAAGCCGGCTTTCACTTCTTCATCAAGACTGCGTGTAGCCGTTTCGACCGCGTGCCGTTGCAGCAGCCATCCGGCGACACCGAACAAGCCAGTCACGATGCCAAAAACAGAGAGCCAGATTTTCCAGCGCAGCGGCATAAAGACCCTATTTCGGAACTCCGTAGGCGCCTTCGCGGGCTTGTGGCGGATAGTCGCGTCCGAGCTTGTTCTTGTGACCGACTTCGAGGTATCCGCTTTCCGAGATTCGAATGGCGCCGGCATCGGTATCACCAGCGACGTTAAGGCGGCGTTCGAGGCGTTCGAGGGTCTGCTCTGTGGCGCGTTCATGAAAGACTCGGAGCGTATATTCGCCCGGCGGAACATTGTTGATCCGGAAGGCGCCGTTGGCGGAGCTGATGCTGTAGTGCTGCGTCGGTACTACCACGATAACCGCACTCATCTGCGCATGAATGTTACAAAACACGCGAACGACGCCAGGACGCCGAAAAGTTATCTTTTGTGACGTGCCGGGGGCGTAGAGGCCGGTATCGAACGGCTGTCCGGCGAAGTTGGAAAAGGCGTTGTGGAAGATCGGGTCGTGGTTGGGGAAATCGACCTGCGAACCGACCGGGATGGCCATGACGTGGGGCAGAAACCGCTTGTTGCGTTGGTCGAGGATATATCTGCCGGTTGGCGCGGGGCCGGCCGGATTCACCGGTTCCAACCACACGACAACGCCAGCCGCCGAAGATCCCTTCCGCGCGTCGGCGAGTTCGATCTTGCCGTCGATCGACGCGGCGCCGAGCGCGCCGGCCAGACTAAAACAGATAAGCGATGGCAAGGTCATAGCGATTCATCCGGCGGTTGAAAGTTCCAATGTAGCTGCTGCGAATTTGGGAGGACTCGAAGCTCACGATGACGTTCGGCGCAAGGTGCCACACGATGTTTGCGCCGCCGGTCCGGTTGGCGCCGTTTTGGCCTCGATTTAGGTCGGCGTTGCGATCGTCATGGATGCCGGCGAAGACGTTTAGCGTCAGTTTGGGCGTGAACGGCACCGAGGCTTGCGTCCAGCCGCCGCGAGAACGGACCGTGTTGACAAGGCCATTGGCGGCGATGCGGAAGCTCTGGCGCAGCGCTCCGAGATGATGCACATTCTCGCCGTTGAAGAAATTGCCGGTCAGCGTTAGTTTCGACACGGGCGTGACGAGCCAGTCGACGCTGGCGATGCGCGACGGCAGCGCCTGGCCGCCGATGCGGGACTCCGAGAAATGCCCGCCGAAGCCCACTTCAACGCGGCGCGTGTCGTCGAACGAGTGACTGGCGGAGCCGCGCAGTTCGAGACCCGGACGGCGGCGCGCGTTGATGAGGTTCGCGGGCGCGCCGGTGCTGTCTTCGCTGGTCTGCATGAAGGCGGCCTGTCCTTTGAACCAGCCCGCACGTTGTTCGAAGCGCAGTTGCGGCTGCCAGCGCCAGAGGTTACCGGAGCTAGTGAGAGGCGAGATGCCGATGTAGGCGAACGAACTGGGGTCGTGGGGAGAGATCAGCGGCTTCATCATGCCGAGGGCGAGCGAACGCGTTGCCCAATCGACAGTGACTTCGGCGGTGCGCACGCGGAAGGGCGGCGCGCCGCCTTCGGTGTTGCCGTCCCAGAAGTCCATGTACATGGAACCGGAGACCTTGCCGCCAAATACCGTTTGCGGGCCGTGATAGCGCAGGCCAATCACCGATTGCCGCGGCGAGGCGCCGGCGGAGGCGCGGCCGGGCGTCACGGCGGCGGTGGTCGGCACATCGAGGCCGTTGGCGCCGCGCGTATTGTAGAAGGTCTGAAAAACGGCCATGCCGGTGATCTCGAGCGGATAGCGATTCGGCGCCTCGACCTTCGTCGACGCCTGCTCCTCGACGCGCCGTTCGACGATGTCGAGACGCTCGGCGACGGTCGGCTTGGCGCCTTCGACGATGTCGCGAAGCTGCTTCACCTCTCCGCGCAATTCGCGATTTTCGGCTTCGAGTTTTTCGAGCCTGGCCAGTATGGCGGAAAGATCCTGCGCGGCCAGCGACACGGCGGCCGCGAGCAGTAGAGCCCTTTTACGCATTGAGTAACTCCTGAAGGCGTTCGCGCACCTGCGCGAGACGGAATGGCTTTACTATAAACCGATTCGCACCCGCGGCGAGGGCGCCCGCATCGTCGTTGCGGGCGCTCATGGCAAGAACGGGCACGCGTAACAAAGCGGGCGTGGCGCGCATCCACTGGATGAGTTGGCACCCATCGACGCGAGGAAGATCGAGATCGGTAAGAACGGCCGCTGGCGCGGCATTGGATTGGAGATAGGCCTGCGCTTGCGCGCCGTCGTGCGTGACAACGATCGGGCCGAGCGGCGCGAGCGCCAACTCCAGAGTCGACGCCAGCGCGCGGTCGTCTTCGACGATGAGAATGGTCGGCATTTACGGAAGGAACCGGTAGCCAACGCCATGAACCGTGAGGAAATGGCGCGGCGTGACGGGATCGATCTCGAATTTCTGGCGCAGCTTGACGATGTGCGCGTCGACGGTGCGAGTGTTCGGAAACGAGTTGTAGCCCCAGACCGAATTCAAGATCACGTCGCGAGTCAGCGGGCGGTCTGGGTTTTGCAGGAAAAAGACGAGCAAGTTGTATTCGGCAGGCGTGAGTTTGACCTCCTCACCCTTGCGCATCACGATGCGCCGTTCCATGTCGATCTCGGTGTCGCCGAAGTGCTGCACGCGGTGGGCGTCGGACGTTGCGCGGCGCAAAACGGCCCGAATACGGGCCAGCAACTCGCGCCGGCCGAAAGGCTTGGTGACGTAGTCGTCGGCGCCGATTTCGAGAAGAAGGACTTTGTCGATCTCATCGCCCACGGCGCTGAGTACAATGATAGGAGTCTGCACTTTGTCGGCGCGAAGTTGGCGGCAGATCTCGACCCCGGTCATGCCGGGGAGGCGAAGATCCACCAGAATCAGATCGGGCCGCAGGGTGAGACAGCGCTCGTAGCCCTCCCGTCCATCGGCCGCAAGTTGTACGCGGAACCCCTCTTGCTCCAACATCAAAGCAATTGTGTCGCGAAGGCTGTCGTCGTCATCTATTACAAGGATTGTTTGCATCGTCGTGGCTGAAATGGGCCCGTTTGGAATTGTACCGGAAGGTGAGCTGAATCATGCGTAAGTTTTTTCTCATTACTTTGACCGCGGCGCTCTACGCGCAGGAATACAAGTCGTCGGCCGTTGGCGCGCCGCCATCTGAATTGAACGCGAGCGTCTCGGGGTTGCTCGAAAAACAAGGGATTCAAATTCAGAAGGATGGGAAGGTGCTGAGCGAGATCTGGTTCCGGGCCGAACTGCCCGCGCCGAAACCGACTACCGAGGGAAGCCTGACGATGCCAAACGTTCCGCACGGCACGCTGATGGGCGTAATGAAGGTGCATCAGAGCTATTCGGACCGCCGAGGCCAGACGTTTAAAGCCGGGTTGTACACGTTGCGCTATAGCTACTATCCCGAGAACGGCGATCACCAGGGCGCCGCGCCGCAGCGCGATTTTCTAGTACTCTCGCCCGCCGACGCCGATACCGACGGCGCCGCGTTCCCGGAGTTCAAGCCGCTGATGGAGCAGAGCAAGAAGGTTTCAAATACGCCCCATCCGTGCGTGTTTTCGATCCGCAAGGAAGACCCGAAGATCTTCAAGGACAATCACGTCGAGAAGGAAGGCGAGCAGGACTGGCTGCTGATGCGGAAGATCGGCGGCGTGCCGGTGACGATGGTGATTGCCGGGAAGGTGGAGGCGTAAGCGGTACACTCGTCTGTTGTGAAGACGATCTTTTTCCTTTCGTTCGCGGCCGCGCTAATGGCGCAACCTCCCCGCCCCGAGATTCCTCAGCCGCAGTTTTCAAGAACCGATTGGCAGTCGCTCAACGGCGAATGGGAGTTCGCCTTCGACGACGCCAACGCCGGACTGCGCGAGAACTGGGCCGACGGCAAGAAGGCCTTCCCGAAAAAGATCGTCGTCCCGTTCGCCTTTGAAACGAAAAAGAGCGGCATCGGCGATACGTCGTTTCATCCGTGGGTCTGGTATCGGCGCAGTGTGACGCCGCCCGCGGCGTGGAAGGGCAAGCGCGTGCTGCTGCATTTCGGCGCGGTCGACTACCGCGCTATGGTGTGGGTGAACGGCAAACATGCCGGGCAGCACGAGGGCGGGCATGTGCCGTTCCGCCTCGACATCACCGATCATCTCAACGCCGCTGGCGCACAGGTGATTACCGTTCGGGCGGAGGACCCGCCGGAAGATCGCTACATCCCCCGAGGCAAGCAATACTGGCAGCCGCAATCGCGCGGGATCTTCTATACGCGCACAACAGGCATTTGGCAATCGGTGTGGATGGAAGCCGTCGGCGAGAGTTATCTGTCGAGTGTGCGCGTGCATGCGTCCAACGATGGCCGCGTGACGTTCGCCGGAAAAGTGACGCGTCCGCAGGCGGGATTAACGCTGCACGCGGCGATCAAATATCGCGACCGCGCGATTACTTCCGGCAGCGCCGCCGTCACGGGCGAACGCGCGACGCTCGGACTCTTCGTCAACGATCCCGCGAAGTGGGGCATCAACCAGGGCAATCTCTATGACGTCACCTACGAGTTGCGCAAGGGCGCCGAGGTTCTCGACCGTGTGTCGTCCTATTATGGCTACCGGTCGATTAACATCGAGAACGGGAAGTTCTATCTCAACACGCGGCCGACGTATTTGAAGATGGTGCTCGATCAGGGCTATTGGCCCGAGTCGACAATCACACCGCCGTCGGACGATGCAATTCAGTACGACATCAAGATGATGATCGAGATGGGCTTCAACGGCGCGCGCAAGCATCAGAAGGTCGAAGACCCGCGGTTTCTGTATTGGGCCGACAGGATGGGCTTCCTGGTTTCGAGCGAGATGGCCAACGCGTATCTCTACGACGAAGACTACGCCGCCCGCTTCACGCGCGAGTGGATCGAAGCGGTCGAGCGCGACGTGAATCATCCGTCGATCGTGATGTGGATTCCGATCAACGAAAGCTGGGGGGTGAGCGATATGAGCGATCCTCGTCAGGCCGCTCATTTGAAGGCGTTGTATCAGTTGACCAAGTCGCTGGACGCGACGCGCCCGGTGATCGACAACGATGGCTGGGAACACACCGACATGACCGACCTGTTCGGCATTCACGACTACGCCGCACGCGGCGAACGGCTGGTCGAGAAGTACAGGGTGCTTTCCCAGCAGAAGTTCGATTTCCCTGACAACGGGCGCGCGGTGCTTGCGCCGGGCTTTAAGTACAACGGTTCGCCGGTGTTTCTGAGCGAGTTCGGCGGCATCGCGTATCCGCTGCCCGGATCGCCCGTGCCCGCCGATGCGTGGGGGTACGCGGGTGTCGAGAAGTCGCCGGAGGCCGCGCTGGAGCGGCTGCGGTCACTCTACATCGGCATTCGGCAGATCCCTCAAATCATGGGCATCTGCTATACGCAGTTGACCGATGTCGAGCAGGAGATCAACGGGTTGCTGACGTACGACCGGAAGCCGAAGTTCGATTCGAAGGTGCTGCGGGAGATTAATGGGTTGCTCAATTAGGGTGGGCCGCCAGCTATGCCGATGAAGGTTCGCGAGGTTATTCGCTTGTTGGAACGAAATGGATGGAGGGAGGTGCGAACGAAGGGGAGCCATCGACACTTCCGGCATGCAAACGTCCCTTTCATCGTGACTGTGCCGGGGAATCCAGGCGGCGAAGTCGCCCCGGGCACGCTAAACGATATACTCAAGAAGGCAGGTCTAAAGTGATGTCCAAAAAATATCCAATCGTGATTGAGGCAACCAGCACCGGCTTCAGCGCCTATTCGCCCGATGTGCCAGGGTGTATCGCGATCGGCGATACCGAGGAAGAGATCCGGCTGAACTTTCAAGACGCACTGTCGGAGCACTTTCGCGTGATGCGCGAAATCGGCATGCCGATTCCCGAACCGCACTCCACGGTTAACTACGTCGAAATCGCGGCTTAAGCTACCCCCGCCCGCATCTCATCCAGCGCCTGCTTCAAGCTCGCCACTTGCTCCTTGAGCGGCAAGTACTCCATGCAAATAATGCCTTCGTAGCCGGCCTTCGAAATCGCCTTGTAAATGTTGGCGTAGTTCATCTCGCCGGTGCCGGGCTCATTGCGGCCGGGGTTGTCGGCGACGTGGAACACCTTCACGTGCTGCATCGCCGCTTGGGCGGAGCGGATGACATCGCCGCGCTCGACC
The DNA here is from genome assembly GCA_016871135.1 of Acidobacteriota bacterium. Classification (GTDB taxonomy): domain Bacteria; phylum Acidobacteriota; class Terriglobia; order Bryobacterales; family Bryobacteraceae. The sequence continues at coordinate 20,506 of VFZQ01000002.1, forward strand.
TGCTCGTGATAGAGATCGAACAATAGTTTCACGCTCGGGTGATTGACCTGCTGAATCAGTTTGAGCCCGTCGACGCAGTTCGACAGAAAGTAACCCTTGTGATTGACGCGCGTGTTGAGCGGTTCGACGATGAGCGTCACGTTGAACTTGGCCGCCAACTCGCCGCAGCGTTTGGCGCCGTCGACCATCGACTGGAACTGCTGTTCAAATGTCCGGTCGGGCAGGGTATTGCCGGACATGATCAGTCCGAGAGGCACTTCGAGCTTCTGCGCGAAGACGAGATTTTTTTCGACTTCAACCAGCAGCCGGTCGCGCTGCGCGGGGTCGACCATGTTCAATTTTTCGCGGCCCCACGCCGGCATCACGCCGAGCGTGTCGATCGACAAATGCAGCGACCGCAGGAGACTCTTCACCGCGCGGATGCGGGCGTCGTCCCAGCCGGTGTGCTCGCCGACAAACTGCACGCTTTGAAAACCGGCCTTCGCGGCGGCTTCCATCTTCTCTTCGAAGGTGCCTTTCAGTGTCCAGAGCATCACGCTCGACGTCACCTTGGCCTTCTTCGGAACAGGTGGCTGCTGCGCGAGCACGGCGCCGGTGGCGAGAAACAGTCTGCGGTCCATCCCTACCAGACTACTTGCGTTTCTCGACGAACGCACGCATGCGTGTTTGCGCCTCGGGGGCCATCGCGTTCGCCGTCATCACGCCGCGGGTGAATCGGTAGGCGTCGTCTTGATCCATGTCAATCTGTTGATAGAACGCGCGTTTGCCGAGCTTGATGGTGTAATCGCTCTCGGCGGCGATAGTCGATGCAAGTTCCATCACGTTCGCCGCGAGATCGGCGGCGGGAACGGCGCGGTTGATCAGGCCCCAATCGGCGGCGGTGCGCGCGTCGATCGGCTTCGCCGTCAGCAGCATCTCCATCGCGCGTTTGCGGCCGATCGCCCGCGTCAACGCCACCATCGGCGTGGAACAAAACAGGCCAATGCGAACGCCCGGCGTAGCAAACCAGGCGTCTTCGGCGGCGATGGCGAGGTCGCACGTGGCGACAAGCTGACAACCCGCCGCGGTCGCAACGCCTTGCACCTGGGCGATTACGGGCTGCCGCACAGCTTGCACCGTGTACATCAGCTCCGTGCACACATTGAACACTTCATCGACCCGATCCGACGCGCAGCCGATCATCTCGTTCAAATCGTGTCCCGCGCAGAACGCCGGACCCTCGGCGGCGATGACGATCACGCGGCCTTTCGCATCATGCAGCGCGGCGATCAGAGCCCGCATCATCGCCACCGAAAGCGCGTTGCGGCGCGGCCCCGCGAGCGTTAGGATCTCCACCGCGCCTTCGTGCGATACGTTGATCATGCCTTCTTCCCTTCCAACTGCCAACGCGTAAACGGCGAGCGCGCCCCTTGAATATTCACGTTCAACAGGTAGGGAAGCTTGCTGGCGAATGCGCGTTGCAGCGCCGGGCCGACCTGTTCGACGGTGTCGATTGTTTCGCCGCCGCCGCCAAAGCCTTGGCAAACGATGTCGTACCGAGTGCGGCGCAGTTCGCAGGCCGTTGTCGTACCTTGTGTCGCACCCTGTAGCTCGCGCTCCAGTCCCCAGCCGCCGTCGTTGCCGACGACGATTACAACGGGCACGCCGTAGCGCACCAGCGTGTCGAGTTCGGCGATGTAAAAGCCGAGTGAGCCATCGCCGGTGAGCATCATGACGGGCTGTTTTGGACGCGCCATCTGCTGGGACATTGCGTTTGGCAGAGCGGCGCCGATGGTCGCCATCGGGCCAAGCCGCAGCCATCCGCCTGGATGCAACGCGGGCATCATCGCGCGACCCCAGTGAATGAAATCACCGCCGTCCCAACTGAGCAGCGGAGAGACCGGCAGCGTACGGCGCATCTCGGCGTAGAACGCCGCGGGATGCAGCAGAGGGCCGGATACCTCGACGGTTTCAAGCTCCTTGATCCACGTCTTGCGCCACACCGCGAGTTGCTTCAACCACGCTTTGCGCGGCTCCCACGCCTTGGCCGGCGTTGCCGCTTCGAGGAAAAGCCGCGCGTCCGACAGCACGCCGAGTTCGATATCGCGCGTGTTGCCGAATTCGGGCGCGTGGACATCGACCTGAATGATCTTCGCGTTCTTGTTCAACAGGCGCGGCCCGCCCATCGCCAAGCGGTAATCGATGCGCTTGCCGATCACGAGGATTACGTCGGCCTCTTGAAACGCCGGCACACAGCCGCGGTTTAGCGCGGGATCGGCGTACGGCGCATTCGCTATGACGCCGCGCGCCATCGTGACATCGAAGTATGGCAGTGCGGTTTGCTTCAGGAATTTCTTCAGTGCGATGCCGGCATCGCTCCACCACACGCCGCTGCCGCCAATAACGACAGGCTTTTCGGCCTTGCGCAACAGTTCCATTGCCCGCGCGGGCGATTCGCAAGCGGCGCTGGTCCGATCGGCGCGCGGTACGCGCAACGGCGCGTCGGTCTTGCCGGTGAAGACGCTGACGGGAATCGACAGATGCGAGACTCCATAGCGTCCGTGGAAGCATTCGTTGAACGCGCGGCCGAGTGCGAACGGCACCTGCGCGGGCGTCGCCACCAAGTGCGCGAACTTGCAGGCGGGCGCCGCCATGCCGACTTGATCGACATCTTGAAACACGATGCGATGGCGCATGTCGGCGCCGGGTGCGCCGCTCACGGCGATGACCGGGCTACCGTTTGCATTCGCCGTCGCCATTCCGGTCAGCGCATTCGTATGGCCGGGGCCGCCGGTGACAAGCGCAAGCCCAGGCTTGCGTGTCATGCGGCTCCAGGCATCGGCCGCGTGGACCACGGCCGCTTCATGCCGCATGTGAATGATCTCGACGCCGCGCTTCTCAGCGACCGAGAGCACGTCGTTCAGATGGTCGCCGACAAGAGTGAAGTAGCGATCAATCCCGAGACCAAGTGTGGTTTCAACAAAGAGTTCCGCGCCAGAAGGCATGTCTGTCATACTAAGTCTTTTCATGCCTAGAATTCTTGTGACCGGCGGCGCGGGTTATATCGGCTCCCATACTGTCCATCAACTGCGCACGCAAGGCTTTGATACGATCGTGGTCGATGACCTCTCCAAAGGTCACGCAGCCTCGGTGCCCGCCGAGGCATTGCACGTTGGGTCGATCTTCGATCGGTCGCAATTGATCGAAATTTTGTGCGGCGAGCGGATCGACGCGGTGGTGCACTTTGCGGCGTTCATCGCCGTCGGTGAGTCGACGCGCGAACCGCAGCGTTACTTTCATAACAACGTCAGCGGCAGCCTGGCTCTCCTCTCGGCGATGTCCGAAGCTGGCGTGAACAAACTCGTGTTCTCGTCAACGGCCGCGGTCTACGGCAACATCGACGTCTCTCCGATTCCCGAAGATACCCGTTACGATCCCGCCAATCCTTATGGCGAAACGAAAGTGATGGTGGAGCGCGTGTTGCACTGGCTCGACCAGTGTGCCGGTCTGCGCAGCGTGCGATTGCGCTACTTCAACGCCTGCGGCGCTAATCCCGATGCGGGTCTCGGCGAGCGCCACGATCCGGAAACGCATCTCATTCCACTTCTATTTCGCGCGATTCTCACCGGCAAGCCGATCACACTTTTCGGCGACGACTATCCCACGCCCGACGGCACCTGCATCCGCGACTACATTCACGTCGACGATCTCGCCAACGCGCACATCGCGGCGCTGAAGCACTTGCTCGAGGGCGGCTCGTCGGACGTGTTCAACGTTGGAACTGGTGAAGGCCTTTCCGTGAAAGAAGTGCTCGCCGCCGTTGAGCGCGTTACCGGTCGAAAGGTGCCCCATGTCATCGGACCCCGCCGCGAAGGCGATCCCGCGCGGCTTGTCGCGGATTCGACAAAGCTTCGCCGCGCGCTCGGCTGGCAGCCGGTGCGATCGACGCTAGACGACATCATTCGTGACGCGTGGACATTCGAAACTAGAGCTTGAAGAAGATCTTCCGCTGATAGAGCCAGTAGCACATCCCCCACATCACGGCCATGATTGTGAGGTTGTATGGGATCGCGCCCACCGGGCCGAGGAACGCGAACTTGCCGGTGAAGTTGCCGATGCCACGTGCGAGCCAGCCGTGTAACACCTGCGAGAAGCTGTAGATGAAAATGCAGTTGACGCCGACCACGGCGGCCGGGAACGTCCAGCCTTTTGCCTGCTTCACTTCGATCAGCCAGTAACACGCCGCGAAGGCGGCAAGCACCCATCCGGCGCTGAAGAAGGTGAAGGATCCCAACCACAGCCTTTTGACCATCGGGATCATCGGCGCAAGTGCGAGTCCGAGAGCGAAACACGCGGCCGAACAACCTGCGAGAATGCGAAGCCGCTTGCCGTGTTCGGCTTCGTTTTGCAAGAGCAGGCCGGTCCAGGCGCCGAACAGAACCGTGATCGCGTTGCCCAGGAAGTTCAGCGTGGTGTAGAAACCGGAGTGGTTGTAGCCGAGGATGGCGTAGTCGAGTTGCTGGCCGACATTGCCGGTTTGCGCGAACACGCCGCCGGGCGCGGGGAAGAGATAGAACAGCGCATGATGCAGCGCCATCAGCCCGAGTGCCGTAACAGCCTGCGCTTTGAACGGCAATCGAAGTATAGAAAAGACGAGAACGTAGGAGAACGCGATCTGGCAGAGCACGTTGATGAACTGCATGCGCAGCGGTTGCGTTGTGTTCCAGTTCGAGAGCACGTTCGACAAAACCAGCAGCGCCGCCGCGCGCCAGAGGACGTGCTTGAAGAGTTGAGCGTGCGTCGCGCCCTTGCACAACCGGATGGCGGAAGCAAGCGGAATCGCAACGCCGACGATGAAAGTGAAAGCGGGCTGGATCAGATCCCAGAGCGTGCAGCCGGCCCAGGCCGCGTGCTCGAACTGATCGGCCAGCCACGCCATGCTGGCGTTGTCCCTGAAGGCATCCCGGATTCCAAAGCCGTGGGAGATGAGCAGTAGCATCGTCAGGCCGCGGAAGACGTCGAGCGATTCGAGGCGCGCGGGTGCGGTGTCCAGGCGTTCGGCTTGGCGGATTGGAGCTTCGGCGGTTGCGGCCATGGCCGGGATTGTATCAGTTACCGGCCAGGTGGTCGAGCGCCGCCTTCGTAAAAGCGGCGACGAAATCGGCGCCGTTGTTGATGAGGTTGTCGCGGGTCTGGTAGTCGTAGACGATGTCGGGCGTAACGCCGACGTTTTCGATGTAGCGCGAGGCGGGGAAGCCTGGGGCCGAGCGCATCTCGGGGCGGACGAGCATGGTTGGCGTCATCGACACCGCCCCTTCGGAATAGAACCCAGCTTCGAATTGAATCGTCGATCCGCCCGCGCCCGCGGTGCGGTAACCGAAGATCTTGCCGCGCTTGTTGTCTTGGACCAGCGCGGCGAACATGTCACCGGCGGAGGCCGTAAACTCATCGGTGAGCAAGAGGACTGGTTTTGTGTACGACAGTGGCGCTCCATTGCGATCGCGGGCCGGCGCGGCTTCGAGTCCATCCTGGCAGAAGGGCATTGTGCCCGTACGTCCGCGATTTTCCGAATACGCCGCTTCAATGTCCTTAAGCAATGCCGCGTACAGTTTTTGTTCGTCAGCCGAACCGAAGTCGAGCGCCCCCTGGTACGCGTCGCGCCACGCAAGCACGTCGAACAGCGTCGGCCGGTATTCGAGGCCAAAGACCTGGAAGTTGCGGGTCATCAGATAGCCAAGCATGCCCTCCGCATAACACCCAAAGCCGCCACCATTGCGTGTGATGTCGACGATCAGGACATCGGTGTTGGCCTGCATGAAAGCGATTTCGGTCTGAAACTGGCGCAGCGCCGAGTTGACAACGCCGAAGCTGCCGAGGTTAAACGTTCCGACTCGAATGAAGCCGATGCGCTTGCCTTCCGCGGTCCACGTCCCGGAGTAATAGAAGTCGGCGCGCGACCGGCCGAGGCGTTGCTGAAAAATAGCAGGGAGTCGAAATATCGGATCGCGCGCGTGAAATCCGCGCAGATGTTTCGATGGCCGAGCCACGTTGTTTTGCAGTTTGATCCAGGGCTTCTTCCAGGACGGCACCTCCTCGCCAATCACTTCCTCTACGTCGCTGTGTTTCTCCGCGGCGCGCCCGAGGCGGAAGTTGGGGAGCGGGCCGAGCTTCGTGATCGGCGTGCCCTCCTTGTCCCAATCGATGGTGTAGCTTTTCTCGGCGCCGTCGGCCCTGCGGATCAGTAGCGTCGCCGAATTCCCGAGTTCGGGCGAACGCGGCTGCACTCCCTGCGTGCGGTAGGTCACGTAGTCGGCGGCCCAGCGGCGCGTTGAACGTGGGTTACCGAAAACGTTCATTCTCGCGATCTCGTCGATGACCTGCGCGACAGGTCTGCCGTCGATCTGCAAGATCTCGTCGCCAACGGCAAAGTCGAACGTTCGCGCGGGCAGGTGGTTGCGGTCGATGGACTCAATCAGCAGTTTGCCGTCGTAAATGTCGCTGAACAGATGCAGGTCGGCCGAGAAATCGGAGTTCAAGATGTAATAACTGTGCACGTCGTTGAGCTTGGCGACGTACTCGTTGACGATCTCCAGATACGCCAGATCATCCTTGCTCGCGCGAATCCGCTCCATCCAAGGCCGCAGATCGAACAGGTCGAAGCCGAGATTATCGCGCTTCCATTCATAGGGCGCGTACTGCTTGGCGTAGGCGCTGGCGATGGTCTGAAAGTCGATCGCCTTCTGCTCCGGCGTCAACTGCGCCGCGAGCGGCAGGGTGATGGCTGCAAGCAGCGCGAGTCTGGAAATATACAATTTTGATCTCCTTGGCCAGCTTAGCAGCGTTGCACTTGGTACAATGGCCATTCCCGCTTTATGGTTCAAGCGATACTCCGATTCTACAGTTACGTTTTCCAATTGCTCGTCTCGCTCGGCGCTCTTGGCGTTGGGCTGGTGGCCGCAATGAGTGAGAACACGACGTTCCAGTTCGAGTTCCTGCCGTGGTCCCCCAAGGAGCTTCAAAACTGGTTGCTCGTACTCGGCGCGATTGGCGTTGCAACTGTGGTGTTAGCTTTCAAGGGAAAGATGAAATTCCTGTTCCTGGCGTGGACGCTGGTAGTGACAGGGCTTGTTGTGCGCGGAATTTTCTTTTCGAGCTATCGATTTGACGGCGAAGCGGATTTCCAGTGGGCGCTAGGTTTTCTAGTTGGCGTCTTGGCGACTGTCCTCGGCGCGTGGAGCCGCGCGCGGAGCTAATCCCACAGCTCGTGCACGGGCCCGTATAGATCGCGATCCGCAAACGGCACGTATTCAAAGCCGCGGCCCGTCGGATCGTCGCGGCGAATGGTCGTCCAGTCGATGCCGAGCGCTGAGTAAATCGTCGCTTCGATGTCTTCGGCGCGGATGTCGCGATCGCGACCCCAGCCGAACTCGCGCGATTCGGCGCCGCGGTCGTCGGTAACCCCGATCGCCCGCCGGCCGCGAATGCGGGCGCCGGCCCACAGCGCCGCTTGCTGCATGAAGTGGTCGCGCCCATTCTGGGCGTTCGGATTGTTGATCGTCCGGCCAAACTCGCCCATCGCCAGGATTAGCGTGCGGTCGAGCAGTCCATCGGTCTTCAAATCCGCAATCAGAGTGCCGAGCGCGGCGTCGAACTGCCGGCCCGTGGAGTTCGCATTGCCCGCGTTCAAGCCGGCCGTGTAAATGTTCGCGTGCATGTCCCAGCCGCCGGAAGTAATCTGGACGAATCGCGTGCCCTTCTTGGCGCGCAGCAGATTGCGCGCGGCGATGCAGGCATTGCCGAAACCGGAGTTGCCGTAGCGGACGCGCTCGGCTTGATCGAACGTGAAAATGCGGTTGACATCGGCGTTGTACATCAATCGCCGCGCGCTGTCGTTCCACTTTGCGACCTCAACGGACACCGACCCGGTCACGCCGGCATCGCGCGTTTCCTTGTCCATGTCGAGCAGCATGCCGTAGCGGCGCTCGAAGATCGTTTGGTTGTCGAAGTGCGAAGTATTGCCGAGCCCGCCGCCGCCGGGACTGACATAAAACGGCGCGTGCTCCGGCGCGAGATAACCCTGCGCGGGACCGCCACCGGTGTTGAGCGACAAGAATGCGGGAAGCGTCTGATCGGTGTTCTTCGGCCCGAGTTCCAACGACACCACCGAACCGATATGCGGCGCGATGCGCGCCAGTCCGGAAACCGGATTGCGGCCGATTTGCAGCCACGTCTGCGCGAGCCCGTGCGCGGTGGCCCACGGTTTGATCGAACGCATCAGCGAAATCGAATCGATCTGCTCGGCGAGCTTCGGAAATAAGCCGGGCGCGAATGACATGCCGTCGTACGTCGTCGCCTCATAGTTGGCGGGCAGCCAGGGGCCGGTTTTCAAATCGAACGTATCGATGTGGCTCGGCCCGCCGTTCATGAGAATGAAGATGACGTTGTCGGCGGTGGCTTTCGTCGCGGGCGCCGCGTAGGCGATGCGCTCCATCGGGCGCTCGGGCAACAGGAAGTAGCCGCCAACGGCCGATGCCGCGTGCCGGAAGAAGACGCGGCGGTTGATGTGCGGCGCGCGCCAGAATCGTTGACCTTGAATGGGGTTCGGCATGGCGTTATTCCTTGATCAGAAAGTCGGTTTTGTTGACCAGGACCCAGGCGAGGTCTTCCACTGTCGCGGTGCGGAGCGCGGGCGTCGTGGCGCGGCTGAGTGCGCTGGCCGCTTTGGCGCGTTCGGTTTCGGTCGGCACGCGGCCGAGATACCAAAGGAACAACTCTTCAACGGCGGCGTTGTTATCGGTCATCGCGACGACCGCGCGGATGTTCGGTGACGACGCGTTGCGAATGCGATCGCGGATGAAGACGTCGTTCATCATCGTCAGGGATTGCAGAATCGATCCGTCGCCGCGGCGAACAACGGTGTCGCGATTGCCACGCAGAAACGTATTCATCAGCGCACCCGCGCCACCGCCGGGTTCGGTGGTGTCGGGCAGCAGCCAGGCGCTTTGCACCGTGGCGGCGAAGCCTTGCGGCATGTAGTTCGCCCAGTTGCCGGAGCCTTGCGAAAGCACGTCATGGACTTCCTCGGCTTCCAAGCGTCGTGCGTAGTGGCGCGCGAACAGCGGCACGTAATCGATCGACCATTTGCCGTCATAGCGGGAGCTTAGCTGATACGTCGTCGAGAGCACGATGGCGCGAACAGTCTCACGCAGACTGTAGTTGCTGGCGACGAAGTGTTCCGCGAGCCGCCTCATCAACACTGGGTGCTGTGTTTGGAACGTCCACGGCGCGTCGGGCGGCTTGTCGGGATCGAGCCGCGCGGGATCGAGCGAATCGACAGGTTCGGCAAGCCCGAGTTGGAAGAGCTGCTTCCAAATGCGATTGACCATGTTCTTGGCGAACATCGGATCGGCGGTGAGCGAATCGGCGAAGGCTTCACGCCAAGGCTGACCGGCGGACGGCGTCTTGCCGTCGCGGTATTCCGGCGTGACGTTTAGTGTGGCGCCGACGCGAATACGATTGGGGCGATTGCCGAACCCCGTGTTGAGATCGTATGTGCCCGTGGCGCGATCGGTGATATCGAAACTGCCCTGATACTTGTCGCCGGCGGGAGCGGTGCGGCCGCCGATGTTCAGCCGCGCGAAGAACGCCGACATCTTGTAGGCTTCCATGCGGGTGACGCCGCGGCCCCACACGCTGAGGATGTCGAGATGGCCGCGGCCGTTGTGGCACGCGAGGCAGTCATAGTGGCCGAGTCCGAGAAAGATCGTCGCGGGGCGGATGAACGCGGTGTCGTAGCGGTCCTGCACCGGGCCGCCCGGCGTAATCGTGCGGACCGACCAGTTAGCCGGACCGCTGTCGTAGTTATTGCCGGCTGCGGCGATCAATTCCCAGGCGAGATCGCGTATCGATTTATCTTCGACAACGGCTTGTCGCAAATAGTCGTACATCGTGTTGCGGCCGTTGACGTTTTGGTTGGCGTTGAAGGCCGTGCGGTTGTTCTGCACGAGGTCGCCGAGCCAGGTCGACCAGCGATTCAGGTAATCGGGCGAATTAAGCAGGCGATCGACGAGAGCTTCGCGTTTGGTGGGATCAGTATCGCCGACGAACTCGCGATACTCGGCGGGTTTGGGAAGGCGGCCGGCGAGATCGAGATAGATGCGGCGGACGAACTCGGCGTCGGTGGTTAACGCGGCGGCGGGGATCTTGTCCCGTCCAAGCCGGCCAAGGATCTCTTCGTCGATGAAGTTGCGCCAGGGCAGATCGGCGGCGTTGGCGGACTTGGTGGCCGCTTTGCTCGCATATTTCATCGCGCGTAGGTGAACATCGGCGATGGTGCGTTCCTCGCGAAGCAGAAACTCGTCCGGGTTCGCGGTGAACGTGCAGTTCTCCCCCGAGATCTGCGCGTACAGACTGCCCGTCAGCAGGAGTACGAAATGTTGGATTTTCATTACACCCAATCCTCTTGCCAAAGCCTAACACTATTTACGAAGGAGAGTTGCGGTCTATCCGTTTGGCTGCGCGGAGGGCTTCGAGTTCTTTCTTTAGGGGGGCCCAGTAGGCCCGGTCGAGGTTGGTTTCGATGCGCTGCTCTTCGGCGAGTAGGCGGTCGATTTCGTCGCGATTTCCGGCGATGGCGGCGCGGAGGACGGGACGGCGATCCGCATGCGCTAGAGTCTTATCCGGGTAGTCGAGCGCGACTCGTAGGAGGAGGTCGGGCGTGCGAAGTTCTTGTAGCCAAAAATCGACGAGCGAATCGGTACGCGGTATCGTTTTTGAAAAGTAGGTTACTTCCACCAGCCGCTCAATCATCGGCCAATCCTTCGATCGCTGCGTTTTCTTCGCCTTTACGAGATCGGGGATCGAAATTAGATTGATCGGTCCTTCCGGCGCATTGACGACGAACCGACGCTCCCACAATTGATCAAAATCATCGACGCCTCGCATCCGAGACATAACGTCAATCCGCAGATCCTCAAGGTCCTCGCGTTTGCACCGATAGTGAACGGCGTGGCCGCGCTCCATAATTGCCGGGTCGAGCGGAGGCACCGCGATCAACTCCGCCTGCAGATCAGCGAGAGCTTCGCCAAGCTTGTCGAGCGTTTCGAAATCTGGCGTAAGCGCTAGATCGAGGTCGCGGCTAAATTGCGCCGCGCCGTACAACACGCAGGCCTGCCCGCCGATAACCAGAACCTTCACTCCACTCTTCCGGAACGAAGAAAGGGCTACTCGAATCAGGTTCGGGTCCAAGAGATCCTCCTAGCGACAAAAAGTTGGCCCAGAGCTTGGCGGACTCCCGCCACCGCTCCTCCGGCGTCAGAGCATACCACTCCGCCCACTCGTCGCCAACCAAATCCTCCGCGCGGATGCGTTCCACGCTTTCATTCTAATCCGCCAGACGCCGCATCAGGATCAGATCGCTGCCGGTCGTGTCGGCCTGGCCCCAAATCAGCGTGGTGCCATCGGGCGAAATATCCGCGCGCGTCGGGAATGCCTTTCGCTGGAACGTAGTAGATACCGTCGCGGGTGATGGCGACGCTTAGAAACCTTGCAAGGGCCGGCAGGTCGACACTACGGAGCGACTCACCGTCGACCAGCTCCATGACGAAGTAGTTCTCGCCAACATCGAACGGCGCGACGATACTCGGATGATTCAGCGCCGCGACCGGATCTAGCCGTGTGCCGGCGGCTAGGGGCATAGGCTTGTATCTTATCGCGAACGTGTTAGGATGCGTGCCATGTATCGATTGCTCCTCGCCACGCTCGCCCTTCATGCCGAAATCAAGTGCGATCTGTCCGCCTACAAGCCGCAGGAGGGCATCGCGGCGCAGATGCGTCTCGGGACCCTTGAACTTTCCTGGCAGGGCGAGAAAAACGAACGCCTCCGCGCGCGGTTCGATATTCGGAACGGCGTGCCGGTGATTCAGCAGTTGGCCGTTGGCGCGACGGTGCTCGGGCGCGATCTGGAGCCGGAGTATCAACTCACGACGGCTGTGCGCCGCATGACGACGCAGCAAGTGCAGCCTTTGCAAGGACTTGGTGTGGAGTTGACGCCCAACGTCATCAACCGCGAGAAGTGGAACGCGTTCTGGGACGCGCCGTTGATGGTGCCGGGACGCCTGAACACAAATCTCGATCTCCCGCGCAAGCCGGAAGAGATCCAAGTTTCCACCGCGAAGTTCAAGGCGACGAGTTGCGTCGTCCGCACCGCGGGCGCGCGCGTCGAGGTGGAGTTCAACGGCTTCGAAGCGGGAAGCTTCGCGGGATCGCTGCGCTTCACCGCGTACAAGGGCTCGAACCTGCTGCGGCAGGAAGTGATCGCCAAAACGGAGCAGCCCTCGGTTGCCTACAAATACAACGGCGGGCTGCGCGGCTTTGCGATCGGCGAAAACACGCGCATGGTGTGGCGCGATACGGCGCGCGGCTGGCAGCACTACGCCTTCGGCGGATCCGTGAACGACGACTCTGTCGCGCTGCGCGCGCGGAATCGCTTGGCGATTCTCGAGACACACGGCGGGTCAATCGCGGTCTTCCCGCCCTCGCACAAGTTCTTCTGGTCGCGTGAGATCGAGACGAACCTGGGCTACGTCTACTACCGCAAGGAGAGCGATACAAAAGCCGCGATCGGTGTGCGGCAGAACGACCGCGAAGTCGGCGCAAAACCGTGGGGCGTTTCCGACGCGGTGTGGAACCGGCGCGTCAGCCAGACCCGATCGCACATGCACAATTTCGCCCTCTACAACGCGCCCGCCGGCACGATGCAGCGCATGCCGGTTTACTACTACCTCAGCAACGCCGACGGCCGCGCGACCCAGCAGGCCGTGATGGCGCTGACCAACGACGATGTCTACAAACCGCTGCCCGGGTATAAGGTGATGGTCAGCCATTTTCACTTCCACTACAACGAGCAGTTGACCGACCTCGGCACCATCGACTTCGAGCCGACTTGGCTGCCCGTCTTCCGCGATCTCGGCATCAACATCGCCATCCTCGCCGACTTCCACGGCGACTCCCATGCGACCGATACCGGCAAGGTCCGGCTCGACGAACAGAAGGTCTATTTCCAAGGCTGCGAGCGATTCTCCGACAAAGATCTGCTGCTGATTCCCGGTGAAGAGCCTGACGCGCACTTCGGCGGGCACTACCTCTTTATGTTTCCGAAGCCCATCTACTACACGCACGGCAAGCCGAAAGAGAAGCAGCCGTTTGTCGAGGACATCGCGGGATACGGCAAGGTCTATCACACCGATTCCGCTGCCGATGAACTCGAATTCCTCAAGCGCGAAAACGGTCTTGTGTGGCAAACGCATCCGCGCACGAAGGGCTCGACCGGCTACCCCGATGCCGTGCGCGACCGCGACTTCTTCAAGAGCGACCGTTACCTCGGTGGCTCGTTTCAATCGCTGCCAGTCGATCTCTCCGAACAGCGCATCTGCGAAAAACGCTGCTTCGATCTGCTCGACGACATGAACAACTGGGGCGCTCCGAAATACATGCTGGCCGAGGGCGATACGTATATGAAGTACCCCGACGACGAGACCTATCCGCAGTTGATGGTGAACTACGTGAAGCTCGATCGCGTGCCGAAATTCAAGGACGGCTGGACGCCCGTGGTGAACGCGTTGCACGCGGGCGATTACTTTGTTACGACGGGCGAAGTGCTGCTGCGCAACTGGGCCCTCAAGGGGAACACGTACACCGCCGAGGCCGAGTGGCGCTTTCCGCCCGAGTTCGCCGAGCTTGTGTGGAGCGACGGCGCGAAGGTCGAGCGCCAGATCATCGACATGCGCGACAAGCCGCCGGCGTCGAGCCACAAGTTCAACATTCCGTTCAACAGCGCGGGCAAGAAGTGGGTGCGCTTCGCGGTGTGGGATTCGGCGGGCAACGGCGCCTTCACCCAGCCGGTGCATTTGAAGTAAACCAGCCGTCGCTATTCCAGACTATGTAACCACCGCCCGCGCCAAGAAGGCCGACGAAACCTTCGGCAG
>VFZQ01000003.1 GCA_016871135.1 Acidobacteriota bacterium
CTGGGCGGGGAGGAGGGCCTTGTAGATGTCGTCGTCGACGAAGGCGGCCTCGTCGACAACGATGAGAAGGGGATTGGAATATCCGCGCACGGTTGGCTCGCTGTCCGGCAGGCCGATAACCTGGGTTTGGTTGGGTAATTCGAAGCCTTCGGCGATGGGCTTTACCTTCTTTCCCAGGAGTTTTATGGCCGCGGCGCGGGCTTTGTCGAGGATGTGGCCGGACTGGCGGCTGGAGGGGCCGGCGAGGAGGATGATCTGGCCGGGGTTCTGGATGGCGGTGTGGAGGACCCTGAGCGCGGCGGCGGTGGATTTGCCGGTTTGGCGCGCGCCGAGGACGAGGGTCTGGCCGGAGTTGTCGGTCATGATCTGGGCCTGGAGGGGGTCCGGCGTGAAGCCGAAGTTCTGCTTGGCCCAGAGGAGGATATCCGCTTCGACGGCCGGTGTAGGTGTAGCGACCGGTGCGGGGAACTGGGACAGGTCGACCTGGTCCGCGGCGGTGGCGGGTTCGAAGGAGTCGGCGAGCGGAGCGGGCTCGGGGACGGGTGGATCGGAGTCCTCGAGGGCGGGCTCGAAGGAGGAAGGGTCCTGAGGGGTCCTGGGTAAGTCCTTTGTTTGCAACGGAGGAGTCCGTTTTGGACGTTTTTCTCCGCTTTTTTTCAAGCGGAGCATGGCGTTGATGAGGCGGTTGCGGGTAAGGGTAGCGTTGGAGATGGCGCGGTCGAAGACGGGCTGGAGGGAGCCGTCGGAGGCGCCGAGGCGTTCGATGTTGAGGATGACGTCCTCGTTGGTGGCGCCGGGCTGGAGGGAGCGGACGACGGCGTCATAGTGGCCGGAGAGGTCGGCATTACGGACGAAATACTTGCATTTTATCTGCCAATTGATGGCGGCTAGCTCGTCGGCGAGCTGGATTTCCTGGACGTTAGCGGGTTGCCACATGTCGCGGCTCGGCAAAACGGGTGTAGTGTTTCCGGTAGGAGCTTTCGGAGTGGCGGCGACACAGCCAGAGAGGAACTGCTAAAGGCGTTGGACGCCGAAGAAGACGAAGAGGGGGAGCAAGAGTCATAATGGGAGCAATGGCAACCGTCCACATGAGCGAAGCCGAGGTAGCTCGCGATCTTCACGCCGCGCTGGCCAAGGTGCAGCAAGGCGTCGAGATCGTCATCGAGCAAGACCACCGGCCCGTTGCCGTGCTGAAGCCGTCCGCATCCACACGCCCAGGCCGCAAGCTCAGCGAGTGCATCGCCATGGCGAAGGCTTACGAAGCCAAGTTCGGCTACGCGCCCATCCCGGACGAGGACTTTGCCAAAGACGTGCAAGCGGGCATCGACTCCCGCCGCGATTCGTTCGAGCCGCCGGCTTGGGATTAACGTGTGGGACTAGTCCTCGACTCCAGCGTGCTCATCGCGGCGGAACGGGAGAAACGCCCGGTCAGTCAGCTTCTCGCGTCGCTCTCCGCTGAACATTCCGAAACCGAGTTCCTGCTGTCTTCCATCTCGGTGATGGAACTGGAACACGGCTGGCATCGCGCCAACACGCCCGAAGCCGCCGCCAAGCGCCGCCGATATCTCGATGAAGTGCTAGCCATCCTGCCGGTGGAACCGTTCACGCGCGAGATGGGCGTGCTTGCCGCCAAGATCGACGCCGACATGAAGAAGGTAGGGCTCGTCATCGCTACCGCCGATCTGCTGATCGGAATCACGGCTCTGCATTACGGCTACGCCCTTGGAACCCGCAACGTCCGCCACTTCCGAATGATCCCAGGGCTTCAAGTGCTCTCTCTTTAGCCGCCACCTTCCTTCGTTCTCAAACATTCCACAACGGTCCTCGCCGTGAAGGTTGAAGCTGCGCCGCGTCGCGCCCTTGGCCGCTCCGGGCCGTTGCAGACCGAATCCTCTTGTGTACGGCGCGGGCTCGCTGCTGGAACGTGGCGGGCGATGGATGGCCGCCAAATTTACTTCACGATGACCGCGGGGACTTGGGCGTCGCGGACGAGTTTGTTGAAGCCGGCGATGTCAGCGGCGAGGAGGCCGTCGAGCTTTTTCAACTGCGCGTTGAGTTTGGTCGCGAGGTCCTCGAAGACCTGATTCACCTGGGCCGTCGGCGCGCCTTCGTTTTGCTGAATCACGCTGAGTAGCGCGGCGAGTTTGTTGTTGAGCTTGATCGGGAAGTTGAGGGGGTCCTGGTTCGACTGCAGTTTCGTCTGGTAGATCTCTTCCTCGATCACCGTGAGCTCTTTCGACAACTTCTTACCCGCCTCGATGGCCTTGGCGGCGTCCTTGATCGAGGCCATGCGCTTCACTTCATCGTCGATCTGCTTGCGCGCGTCGCGGATTTTCGACACCGCTTCGTTGGCTTGTGTGACTTTGTCGCGCACTTGGATCGAGAGCTGCAGTTGCTTGTCAAAATCCTCTTGCGTGCCCGGCACGCGAGGGTCTTTCTTCAAGACAAACGGTTGCGTGTGCGAGACGCCGTCAACGGTGAGTTTGACCTGATAGCGGCCCGTAGTGGCGACTGGCCCACGGTTCGAGCCGGCCCAGTAGATGAGGCCTTGGAAGGTGGCCGCGTCGGGATGGCGCATGTCCCATACGAATTGATTGAGGCCCGCGGCATTGGAAACCACCGGGGCAGTCTCGCCTTCGCCTGCGGCGGGTTTGTCCTTGGTCGAGAACTTCTTGATGAGCTTGCCGGAGGCGTCCAGAATTTCGATGACGACTTCTTCCTTGGCCTTATCCTTCAACATGTAGTGGATGACGACTCCGCCGGGGGGATTGGCACCCGTGGCGGCGGGCCCTCGGCGGCGAAATCCGCCAGAGATCCGATAGGCCTCTTCGGGGGCGAACAGGGTTGTGTCGGATTTGAGTTGTTGGACGAGATGGAGGTCGTCGAGGATCCAAAACGAGCGGCCTTGCGTGGCGACGACGAGATCGTTGTCGCGTTTTTGGAAGGCCAGGTCGGTGATCGGAACGGTGGGAATATTGAGGTTGAATTTCTGCCAGTTGTCGCCGTCGTCGTAGCTCAGATATAAGCCGGTCTCGGTGCCGGCGAAGAGCAGGCCTTTGCGGTTGGGGTCCTCGCGGACGACGCGCGTGAAGGCCGCGCCGTCGATACCGTTGACGATCTTGGTCCAGGTCTTGCCGTAGTCGGTGGTGCGGTAGAGATAGGGGCGAAGATCGTCGGACTTGTACATGGTCGCGGCGATGTAGGCTTTGGCCGGGTCGTGCGGAGAGGCTTCGATGGAGTTGATCTGAATCCATTCGGGGATGCCGCGCGGGGTGACGTTGTCCCACTTCTTGCCGCCATCGCGAGTGACATGAACGAGACCGTCATCGGAGCCGGCCCAGATGAGGCCTTTGGTGAGTTTCGATTCGTCGACGGTGAAGATGGTGCAGTAATATTCCACGCCGGTGTTGTCGCGGGTGATCGGTCCGCCAGAGGGGCCTTGTTTGGAGCGATCGTTGCGCGTGAGGTCGCCCGAAACCGGTTCCCACACGCGGCCGCCGTTGGTTGATTTGAAAAGCACGTTGCCTGCGGTGTAGAGAGTGTTCGGATCATGCGGCGAGAATAGTAGAGGGAAGTTCCACTGAAAGCGGTAGCGCATGCCCTCGGCACCGTAGCCCATGGGATTATCGGGCCAGACATCGATGCGCGACGTGTTGCCGGTGCGGTGATCGTAACGGGTGAGATAGCCGCCGTATGAACCTGCGTAGACGATGTTGGAGTCTTTGGGATCGGGAGCAATCCAGCCGCTTTCGCCGCCGCCAACGTCCCACCAATCCTTCTCGCTGATGACGCCGCCGTTACCCCGGCTGGCGATGCGAATTGTCGAGTTGTCCTGTTGCGCGCCGTAGACGATGTAGGGGAACTGGTTGTCGGCGAAGACGCGGTAGAACTGGGCAGTCGCTTGATTTTGCGCGGTCCAGCGGCGGCCGCCGTCGTTGGAGACGTTAGCACCGCCGTCGTTGCTTTGGATCATGCGGTCGCTGTTGTTGGGGGCGATCCAAAGATCGTGGTTGTCGCCGTGCGGTGTCGGGATGGCATTAAAAGTCTTGCCGCCGTCGTCACTGCGAAAGAAACCAACGTTGAGAACGTAGACGGTGTTGGGCTTTAAGGGATCGGCGTAGATGCGGGAGTAATACCAGGCGCGCTGGCGAAGGCTGCGCTGTTCGTTGACCCGGGTCCAGGTGTCGCCGCCGTTGTCGGAGCGGAAGACGCCGCCGTCTTCGGCTTCGATGATGGCCCAAAGACGTTCGGGATAAGCGGGAGAAACGGCGACGCCGATCTTACCCTGCAAGCCTTTCGGCGCACCGGGATTGTGGCCGATTTCTTTCCAGGTTTCGCCGCCGTCGACGGACTTGAAGAGTCCGGAACCCTTGCCGCCGGACTCCATCGACCAGGGGCGGCGGATGACTTGCCAGAAGCCGGCGTACATGATGTCTGGGTTGGAGGGATCGATGGCAAGATCGACGCAACCGGCCTCGGGGCCGCGCGTGAACGGCTGTTTCCAGGTTTTGCCGCCGTCGACCGATTTGAAGATTCCACGCTGTTCGTTGGGTCCGGACATGTGGCCGAGCGCGCAGACGTAGACGAGGTCGGGGTTGCGAGGATGCACGCGGACGCGGCCGATTTGGCGGGTGTCGGCGAGCCCGAGATGCTTCCAGGTCTTGCCCGCGTCGGTGGATTTGTAGACACCGTCGCCGTGCGAGGCATTGCCGCGGATGGCCTGCTCCCCCATGCCCACGTAGACGATGTTCGGGTTTGAGTCGGCAACGGCGAAGGCACCGACGGAGCCCGTGTTGAGTTGACCGTCCGAGACCGGTTGCCAGCTCGCGCCGCCGTTGGTGGTCTTCCAGACACCACCGCCGGTGCCGCCGAAATAGTAGACATTTGGCTGCGAAGGGACGCCGGCAACGGCGACGACGCGGCCTCCGCGATTGGGCCCGATGGAGCGGAAGTCGAGGCCCTTGAGGAGCTTGGCGTCCTGCGCGGTGCAGGCGAGAGAGGTGATCAAAACGGCAAGGCGAAACATTGGTTGAAATTGTAGCAAGGGGAGTGAGAACATTTGCCGGCGTTCCGCGCAAGACTACTTGTGGATCAGTGTCTCCCGTGAAAGGCATCGGATTGACAAGCCGGCCTGGACCGAAATTCTGGCTACTGGTGCTTGGACTGGCCGTGGTCGCGATGGCGGCGGCGTGGCTGGCGGCGGATCGCCCTCCCGACCTGTGGCTTGAGGTGGAGCTGCAGGGCCCAGTCGCCGAGGGAAGCGTTAGCATGAACGCGGCCGGGCGGGACGAAGATCGTGCGACGCTGGGGGCGCTGCGGGTAATTGATGAGCGTTCGATGACAGCGAAACTCCCGTTTGCGACGTCGAGGCCGGACCCTGTTGTGATCATTCGCGCCGGCGGGCTGCGGGTCGTAGAATTTCGCCTGCCGCTGGCGCGCGAAGAGGATTGGAGCGTGTGGACCGAAGGCGCGGGCGGGTATGCGTATCGATATCGAGTGAGAAAGCTGGAACCGTGATCTCGAAAACGGGTCTAGGATTCGCGGCCGTTTATGTCGTGGTGGCGATGTATCTCATCTACGACGACCGGAATGCGCAGGGCGGTGGGTGGATCAATTTGCACGGGATGCTGTCGGGCATCGCAACGCTGCCCGCGGCCGCCGTGTGCGAACTTCTGGGATTTCGGCCCGATTACAAAAGCAACTTGCACATGGGCGTGATGGTGACGATTTGCGCGGGCCTAGTCTATTGGGTGGTTAGCGGCGTCCAAAACATGTTTACCAAATTCTCCGGTTGAAACGCGGCACAATAGTGCCATGCGAGTTCTTCTACTGGCGGCCGCCGGGGCCGCGCTGTTCGGACAGACGGTGCAGGAGGCGAGGGCGTTCCTCGACGCCGCCGAGGCCGATCTGCTCAAGCAGAGCAACTACTTGAATCGCGCCCAGTGGCTGCAATCGACCTACATCAATCCCGACAGCGAAATGCAGGCGGCGCTGGCGAATGAGCGCTACATCGAATCGGCGAAGGGCTATGCGAAGGCCGCGACGAAGTTCGACAAGTTGAAACTGCCGCCGGAGTTGGCGCGGAAGATGACGCTGTTGAAGATCAGCCTGACGCTGGCAACGCCGTCGAACCGGAATGAGGCCACGGAACTGACGCAGCTTGTGGCGAAGATGGAATCGGCCTACGGTTCGGGCAAGTTTTGCCGCGACGCCGCGGCGGACAAAGGCAAGTGCCTGGACCTGACGGCGATCTCGTCGCTCATGGCGACCAGCCGCGATGCGAAGGAATTAGCCGATTTATGGCAGGGCTGGCACCGCATTTCGCGGCCGCTGCGGAAGGATTACACGCGTTTCGTGGAGCTCGGCAATAAGGGCGCCAAGGAGTTGGGCTTTGCCGATAAGGGCGCGATGTGGCGGTCGAAGTACGATATGACGCCGGATGCATTCGCGAAGGAGGTCGACCGGCTGTGGGAGCAGGTCCGGCCGCTCTATGTGAAGCTGCACGCCTACACGCGGATGCGGCTGCGCGAGAAGTACGGCGCTTCGGTGGTGCCCGCGAACGGCCCGATTCCGGCGCATTTGACGGGCAACATGTGGGCGCAGTCGTGGGACAACATCTACGACGTACTGGAGCCCAAGAACGCGGCGAAGAATTTCGATCTCACCGAGAAGTTGAAGGAGCGCAAGCTGAACGAGATCGAGATGGTGCGCTACGGCGAGCGGTTCTTTCAGTCGCTCGGATTCGCACCGCTGCCGAAGACGTTTTATGAGCGCTCGTTGTTTGTGAAGCCGCAGGATCGAGAAGTGGTGTGCCATGCGTCGGCGTGGGACGTCGATAACGACGAAGACCTGCGCATCAAGATGTGCATTCAGATCACGGGCGAAGAGTTCGCGGTGATTCATCACGAACTCGGGCACAACATCTATCAGCGGGCCTACCGGCAGTTGCCCTATCTGTTCCGCGATTCGGCCAACGACGGGTTTCACGAAGCGGTGGGCGATACGATCGCGCTGTCGATCACGCCCGAGTATTTGGTGAAGGTCGGGCTGCTCGATAAGCCTACCGATCCAAGTGGCGATATCGGACTGCTGCTGAAGCAGGCGCTGGCGAAGGTGTCGTTCCTGCCGTTTGGATTGATGATCGACCAGTGGCGTTGGAAAGTGTATTCCGGCGAGATCACGCCGGCCAATTACAACGCTAAGTGGTGGGAGTTGCGGCGGAAGTATCAGGGGGTCGACGCGCCGGGACGCGGCGAAGGCGATTTCGATCCGGCGGCGAAGTATCACGTGGCGGCGAATGTGCCGTACACGCGGTACTTCCTGGCGCACATTTTGCAGTTTCAGTTTCACCGCGCGCTGAGCCAGGCGGCGGGATGTAAGGATCCGTTGCATCGCTGCTCGATTTACGATTCGAAGGAAGCGGGCAAGAGGCTGAACGATATGCTGGCGTTGGGGCTGAGCAAGCCGTGGCCCGATGCCTTGCAGGCGATTACGGGCAAGCGCGAGATGGACGCGACGGCGATCAAGGACTACTTTGCGCCGCTGGAGAAGTGGCTGGATGAGCAGCTCAAGGGGCAGCCGGTGGGGTGGTAGAGCCGTCAGCTACAGCGGTATTGGCGGTATGGTGATCGACGCCGGCGGCGCGAACGCCTCCCCGCTGACCAACTGGCCGGGGAATTTGTGCACCGTGGCCAGCATCTGCGTCACCTTGACCGCGGGCCGAATGATCTCAAACCCGCTGGAAAGCCAGACAGCATAGGCATTCGCCATCGATGTCGCTGCCGGGTCGCCCGCGTTTCCCAGGTACTGTTGGAGTTGCGGCCGCAGGAAACCACGGCTTACATAATTGTGTCCGCTCATGTCCTGAAGCAGCATGAACGGCGTCGCGTGCATCGGCGGCGGGGACGTTGAAGCGTTCCAGTTGGCATACGGCGGGTAGGCATTAGGCACATTTGTATGGATCTGCCCGGTGTAGGAGCGTAGAATCATGTCCAGAAAATCGGCCCACTTCTCGGCAACCTGATCGGAGGCCCCTCCGTTCCGCAAGCGCTGCGTGAACTGCCAGCGCGTTGTGAACACACTGCTCACCGATCCGATCGGGATGGTAAGCGCCGATCCCCTTACCTGGGCGCCGCGAATCAATGCTCCTCGGAACCAGTCCGCCACCGAGTCCCGCGTCGCTTCCTTGGCGGCCCGCAAGATCGTCGTCCAATTCGGGATCACGAAGATCTTGCCAGCCCGGGGACTCGGGCCGTTCCTGGCCGCCGTTGAAAAGCGCCAGTTATACCCGTCCGCAGTCGGCGTGTTGCAGCTGACGTACTCCCGTAGATACCAGTTGATCTCGTAAGGATCCGTCGTCTTGAAATTCATCTCGATGATGTCCACGGCCGGCAAGCCGTAGCGAGCCGCAAGGGACTGCCAGTTCTCCCCATCCGCGATCAAGTGCGGAATGCTGTTCGGCGGTGTGTAACTGATGGGTACCAACGTTACCGGGGATGGTTTCTTCTCATTACCTGGCTTGAGTTGCGGCATGACAACGACCTCCTAGAGTTGTGAATTGCATCGGCCGCGGATATGTAACTCCCGATTGAGGGTTTTCGCCTCGGGCTGTCGATAGGCAAGAGCTATCGATTCCGCCGCCGTTAATGGGAAGTGTGAAAAAGCGGGGAATATCCCATCATGCCCGGCTTGAAAAAAAACGTGATTGGGGAGTTTCGCTTGCTGTCCGCGTTTTGGGGGCGTCGATTTGATAGTATCGTCGTCACGGAGAGCCATGCGACCGCTACTGCTCATGGCCCTGGCGCCGGCGTTGCTGGCGCAGGGCGAGTTATTCGAAAGCCGCATACGGCCTGTATTGGCCGCGCGCTGCCAGGGGTGTCACTCGGCGGCGAAAAAGACAAGCGGGCTGGCGGTTGATTCGAAGGCCGGCCTGGAGCGCGGCGGATCACGCGGGACGGCGGTGCGGCCGGGCGATGCGATGGGCAGTCTTCTTTATCGCGCCGTGAGTTACACCGATGCGATGTTGAAGATGCCGCCGGATGGAAAGCTGCCCGCCAACGTCATCGAGGACATTAAACGATGGATCGACAGCGGCGCGGAAGATCCGCGTGTGGAGACGGCGCCCGCGGTGCAGTCCTCGATCGACTGGGCGAAGGCGAAACAGTATTGGGCGTTTCAGCCGTTGCGACCGGGCGGCGGGAGTATCGATTCGCTGTTGCGCGAGCGATGGACGCGCTCGGGGTTAAAGCCTTCCGGGCCCGCCGATAAACGCACGCTGCTGCGGCGCGTGACGTTCGACTTGACTGGCTTGCCGCCGACCGCGGCGGAGATCGAGGCGTTCTTGGGCGACAGCAGCGCGAACGCTTATACAAAGGTTGTGGAGCGGCTATTGGCGTCGCCGCACTACGGCGAACGTTCGGCGCGATTGTGGCTGGATCTCGTCCGCTTCGCGGAAACAAACGGCCACGAATTCGATTTTTATAAGTACGAGGCGTGGCGTTATCGAGACTACGTGATTCGTGCGTTCAATGAAGATCTGCCGTACAACACGTTCGTGCGCGAGCATGTAGGCGCCAATGCGCCATCGCGGCCGTCGCGCGATGGTTCTTATGTTGAGTCGGCGATTGCGAGCGGGTTCTATGGGCTGGGCGAGGAACGGAACGGCGCGACGGACTTGGAGGAAGTTCGGACCGAGATGCGGGACTCGAAGATCGATGTGTTCGGGAAGGCGTTTCTCGGACTCACGGTGGCCTGCGCACGCTGTCACGATCACAAGTTCGATCCGATTCCGACGACGGACTATTATGCGCTCGGGGGCGTGTTCGATAGCACGCGCACGTCGCTGGGGTCGATCGCCTCGGCGCCGGTGACAAAGGCGATTGAAGATTCGCTGCGCGCGATCGAAAGGCCGATGCCGGCGGCGCCCGCGACATCGTTGCGTAAAGGTGACGAACGATTCGACATGTCGCTGTTCTACCGCACGGGCGCGGGATTCGCCGAGACGCGCAACGGCTGGTTGGATTCGTCGCGCGGGGCGTCGAACGCGCTGACGGGCATCATGGTTTCGCGCAGTTTCGTACCGAAGAAGAAGTACATCCACGTGCGCGTGGCGGGGACGAAGTTCGCGCCGGTGCGCGAGGAGCCATCGTTGCTGGCGGTGACGATCTTCGCGCCTGGCCGGTATCCGAAGGGAGTGGCGGGGGCGGGTGATAGAACGCTGCGGTGGCGCACGATTACGCTCCATGAAGAGATCAATCAGGTCTGCCATCTGGAGATTGCCGATCGCCAGCGCGACGGCCATATCGTCGTCGGCGACATTATCTTCTCCGACGACAAGACCCCGCCGCCCGATGTTGCCGAATCGCTGCCCGAACTCGCCGGCGCGAACGCGACCCTCCCCGTAGAGGCCTTCGGGCGCGTGACGTACGAAGACGTTCCGCACAACATGCGTGTGCACGAACGCGGCAATCATCTGAACCTCGGCGAGGAAGTCCCGCGCGGATTCCTGCGCGTGCTGAGCGCCAAGGGCCGCTTCGACGCCGATAGCGGGCGCGATGGCCTGGCGGCGTCGCTCACCGAATCGCCACTGCTTGCGCGCGTGATGGTGAACCGGTTGTGGAAGCAGCATTTCGGCGAAGGCATCGTGCGGACGGTCGATAACTTCGGACAGATGGGCGAACGCCCAACGCATCCCGAGCTGTTGGATTATTTGGCGAACAAGTTCGTCGACGGCGGATGGTCGCTCAAGGCGATGCATCGCGAGATGGTGCTAAGCGATGCGTATCGGCGCGATAGCGCGGCGTCGCCCGAAGCGGCGGCAAAAGACCCGCAGAACCGGCTATTGACGCATATGCCCGTGCGCCGCCTGGAAGCCGAAGCGGTGCGCGATTCGATTCTGGCGGTGACAGGCTCGCTCGACCGCAAAACGCACGGCCCAAGCGTGAAGGTGCACATCAGCGAGTTCCAGGACGGGCGCGGCAAACCTGTTTCCGGCGCGTTGGATGGGGAAGGGCGGCGCAGCGTGTATCTCGAAGTGCGGCGGAATTTCATCACACCGCTGCTGTTGGCCTTCGACTATCCGTTGCCGACATCGACAGCGGGCCGGCGTTTGGTATCGACCGTGCCGGCGCAGGCTCTCACCATGATGAACAACCAGTTCGTGGCGGAGCAGGCGGCGAAGTGGGCGGCGCGCGTTTCGACGGCTTTCCACACGCCGCGCGCGCAGTTGGACGTGATGTTCGAGGAGGCATTCGCGCGGCCGCCGACAGCGCAAGAGCGCGATCGCGCGGCAACGTTTTTCGCCAGCGGCGGAACGTTACAAGAGTTCGCGCATGTGTTGCTGAATACGAAAGAGTTTTTGTTTGTGAGGTGATCGGGATGTCGACGCGGCGAGACTTTTTTCAAATTGCGTTGGCGGCGCTGCACGCCGAGTACGCGCCGGCGCAGACGCGCGTGACCGATCCGTTGGCGCCGCGCGCATCGCATTTCGCGGGCCGGGCGAAGTCGGTGATCCTGCTGTACATGGATGGCGGCGTGTCGCACGTGGATAGCTTCGATCCGAAGCCGCGATTGCAAGCGGAAGCCGGTCAGCCGTTGCCGCTAGAAAGGCCGAAGCATGTCCGCGCCGTGAGTACGTCGATCTATCCGTCGCCCTTTGCATTCCAGCGTTACGGGCAGAGCGGGGCGGCGGTGTCGAGCCTGTTTCCAGAGACCGCGAAGTGCGCCGACGATCTCTGCATCATTCGTTCGATGGTGGCCGATCACTCCGAACACACGGCCGCGAATTACTTCATGCACAGCGGGTCGGGTTTGCAGGGCCGGCCGAGCATGGGCGCGTGGGTGACCTTCGGGTTGGGCAGTGTATCGCGGAATCTGCCAGGGTACGTCGTGCTCGACAACGGGATGATTCCGCCGGGCGGCCTCGACATTTTCGGCAGCGGTTTCCTGCCCGCGAGTTATCAGGCGTCGTTGTTTCGGCGCGGCGCGCAGCCGTTGGCCGATCTTGCTCCGCGTGAAGCTCCGGCGCGACAAAAGGCGAAGCTCGATCTGTTGCGCGAATTCGATGGAGACGCGCTGACCCGTTATGGCGGCGCCGGCGAGATGCAAGCGGCGATCTCCAATTACGATCTGGCGTTTCGGATGCAGGCGGCGGTGCCGGAGTTGACCGACATCTCGGGCGAGAGCGAAGCGACGCGCAAGTTGTACGGCCTTGATGAAGCCGAAACGGAAGAGTACGGGCGGTCGTGCCTGATGGCGCGGAGGTTGGTTGAGCGCGGCGTGCGGTTCGTCGAGTTGTTGTCGCCGAAGCAGGATGGCGAGGACCGGTGGGATCAACACGCGCACCTGAAGCGCGGGCATACGCGGAATGCGAAGGCGGCCGATAAGCCTATCGCGGCGTTGCTTACGGATTTGAAGGCGCGCGGGTTGTTGAAGGATACGCTGGTGGTGTGGACGGGCGAGTTCGGGCGTTCGCCGACCGTGCAGGGTTCGGGTGAGGCGGTGGGGCGCGATCATCATCCGTACGGGTTTTCGATGTGGATGGCGGGCGCGGGCGTGAAGGCGGGATTGACGTTTGGCGCGACCGATGAGTATGGGTATTACGCGATCGAAAATCGCGTGCATGTGCATGACTTACATGCGACGATTTTGCATTTGTTGGGGATTGAGCATACGCGGCTGACGTATCCGTTTAGCGGGCGAGAGATGCGGCTGACGGACGTGCATGGGAGGGTTGTGCGGGAGGTGTTGGGGTAGGCTTGCGGTGACTGTTCTAACAGGCGACAAAGCGAAGGCTATTCCCAGGGGCGATCCTTTAGAAACGCGATGTGCGTGGGAAGTGGTTTATCCGTCTTGAAGTGTTTCCGATAGGCCGCCACCCAATCAGTGGCGATATCGCGCTGGGCATCGGTGAGTCTCAATTTTCCGGAGCACACGAGGCCGCGCAGATGATCTTCTAGTGCGTCCTTGACGTTGGCTGTCCAGTATCCGCCGCGATAGGGTTGTGGCCACAGGTTGCGGATGTCGTCGGCGCCGCCGAGCGCTGGGCTGATTAGGTAATCGACCTCGTAGGCGCGCGGCGCGGGGCGGTCGATTCGATACTGCGCGAAGACTCGCCGGGCGAGCGATTCGGGAATTTCGGTTTCGCGTTCAACAACGCAAACCTGCTCGGCGGTCAGTGCGCTGGCGGCGCCGGGAGTCAGGCGTGCGTCGGGCAGATAAGCCGCGTGGACCGGCCGTTGCGGAACGAACAACAATCCGGCGACGGCGAGGACCGAAGCCGCGGCCGCCACGGCGTAGGGCCAACGGCGCCGGCGCACCGAATCCGAATACGCCGCGCTGGCATCGGCGAGCGCCTTTCGCCGCGCCGTGCAGACATCGCATTCGCCGAGATGAGCGCCCACGTCCAAGGCGGTCTGCGCGTCCAACTCGCCGTCGATAAACATCACAAGAATGTCGTCATCAGGATGCTGCATGGCGGCTCAACTTGTCGAGAGATCGAGCGATCGACGCGGCGACCGAACCGAGCGAGATATCGAGGCGCTCGGCGATTTCGCGGTACCGAAGTCCCTGAGCCCGAAGCGCCAGACAGCAGCGATCCCGCTCGGGCAGAGCGTCGATGACCGCGCGAATTCGTTTCCGCCGCGCCTTCGCCGCGACGATTTGTTCCGGATTCGGCGCCTGGCAAATCGATGACACCTCCGGAAGCGAGCGTTGCAGCCGCGTCCGCTGGCGCAGCCCCAGATTGTGGCCGACACGAAATACCCAGCCCGCCAGATTGTCGCGCGGCTTGCCGGCCCGTAGATGGTCGCCGAGCGCGAGAAAAACGTCCTGTCCCACGTCTTCGGCTTCGGCGGCTGGCAGGCCGAGCTTTGCCAAATAACGCAGCAGCGGCGCGCGCAACTCCGCGTACAACTCGGTCCATGTGAGGACGCTCTCGGCCATCAATCCATTATTCCTGAACAACGGACGCCGTTCAGGAATATTCGTCTTATGGGATTGTTGTTGGCGGTGGCGCTCAGCGTGTTTGTGCAAGATCCATCGGGCGCAGGAATGAAGGCAAAAGGTGTGTTGGAGCCGGCGGGCGGCGGCGCGGTCACTCGGTTTGAAACGGCGGCCGACGGCGGTTTCGACGCCGGAGATATCAAGGCCGGCCGATACCGGTTGACCGTGTCGGCGGACGGTTTTACCGCGCCGGCGGTTGTGTTCGACATCGAAGAGGGCAAGCCGGCGCGGCAGGTCGTTAAGATGTTGGTCGGAACGGCCTCATACTCGGTCAACGTGGTCGCGGCGACGCCTCTGGGAGGATTGGATCGCGCCGTAGAGGAGATTCCTTCCCCAGTGCAAGGGGCAACCCATCGGGAAATCGGCTCCAGCGGCGCGCTGGATCTATCGGACTTCCTCAACCGGCGCATGAATGGTGTGTTCGTCAATGAGATTCAAGGCAACCCGTTTCAGGCCGACGTGAACTATCGCGGCTACACAGCGTCGCCCCTGGTAGGAACACCGCAAGGCATTTCGGTCTTCCTGGATGGCGTCCGGCAAAACCAGCCGTTCGGCGACATCGTGAGTTGGGATCTGATTCCGCGGACTGCGATCGCCGAGACTGCTCTGATTGCCGGCTCCGATCCGGTATTCGGCTTGAACACGCTGGGCGGCGCGCTATCGATGCGCAGCAAGGACGGAACCGCGTTTCCGGGAACGGCGCTGCAGTTGGGTGGCGGGAGTTTCGGCCGCAAGACAGCCGATTTCGAACACGGCGGATCACGGCGGTCGATCGATTGGTTCCTGGCGAGCGGCATGTTCTTCGAAGAGGGCTGGCGGGACTATTCGCCGACCAACGTGCGCCAGTTTTTCGGGCGCCTCGGCTGGAGGCGCGATCGCACCTCGATCGGGCTCTCGATCGGCTACGCAAACAACGCGCTGATCGGCAACGCGCTGCAGGAGCAGACTCTGCTTGCGCGCCGGTACGCGAGCGTCTACACGATTCCCGACATCACCGCCAACAAGGCACCGTGGCTCAACCTGCAACTACGCCACACCTTTTCGCCCCACGTCGCGTTGTCCGGAAACGCCTACTTCCGCTACGTGCGTTCCCGATTGTTCAACGGCGACTTGAATGACGACTCGCTCGATCAATCCCTCTACCAACCCAACGCCGCCGAGCGGGCTGCGCTAACCGCGGCCGGTTTCACGGGTTTTCCGGCGAGCGGTGAATCGGCGGCCAACACGCCGTTCCCGCGCTGGCGCTGTATCGCCAACGCCGTGCGTCGCGACGAACCCGGCGAAAAATGCAACGGCCTACTGACCCGCAGCGCCTCGCAGCAGCGCAACTTTGGCGGGTCGGCGCAGGTGTCGTGGTTTGCGCGCCGGCACACGTTGACAGCCGGACTGGGTTACGACGGCAACAGCACCGGATTTACACAAATCGGCGAACTTGGCTATTTGACTTCCAATCGCGGGATCGCCGGCGTCGGCGCGTTCGGCGACGGTGTCACCGGCGGCGATATCGATGGCGAACCGTTCGACACACGCGTGAATCTACGCGGCAGGATTCACACGGGCAGCTTCTATGCCACCGATTCGGTGTCGCTCGGAAAGTCGGCGCGGGCGACGCTTTCCGGCCGCTACAACCGTACCGTTATCGACAACCTCGACCGCATCCGCCCGCGCGCCGGCACAGGCTCATTGACCGGGCATCACTCCTTTGGCCGGTTCAATCCGTCGGCGGGCTTCACGTGGAAAGGCGTGTACTTCAACTACGCCGAGGGAAGCCGGACGCCGACGTCGATCGAGCTCGGCTGCGCCGATCCCGAAGCGCCGTGTAAGCTGCCGAATGCGATGGCCGGCGATCCACCGCTGAAACAGGTTGTGTCGCGCACGCTGGAAGCGGGCGTCCGTGGCGGCGGCGAAGGCCCGCTGCGCTGGAGCGCGGGCTGGTTCCGAGGCGCCAATCGCGACGATATTCTTTTCGTCGCCTCCGAGCAAACAGGCTTCGGGTACTTCAAGAACTTCGGCCGGACGCTGCGCCAGGGCGCCGAGTTTGACGCCAGCGCGCGCCTCGGCCGCGCGCTGCTCGGCGCAAGCTACACCTACCTCCGCGCAACGTTCGAGAGCGAGGAGGAAGTCAACGGCGAAGGCAACAGCACCAATGCAAAAGGACCCGGCTTCGAAGGTCTGATCCACATCGAGCCTGGCAACCGGATCCCTCTCACCCCCTCCCACATCACGAAGGCCTACGCCGATATCACCGTCACTTCGAAGTTCACCGTCAGCCCGTCGGTGATCGGCATCGGCGGCGCCTTCGCGCGTGGGAACGAGAACAACCGGCATCGAGCCGATGGCCGTTATTATCTTGGTCCGGGCCGTTCGCCGGGCTACGGCGTCGCGAACCTTGCCGCGCGCTACGTATTCAGCAAAACGTTCGAGCTCTACCTCAACGTCAACAACCTGTTCGACCGCAAATACTACAGCGCCGCGCAGCTAGGGCCGGTTGGGTTCAACGCCGACGGCAACTTCGTCGCGAGGCCGTTTCCCGCCGTCAACGGCGAGTACCCGCTGCGCAATTCAACATTCTTCGCCCCAGGCGCCCCGAGAGGCGCCTGGGCCGGACTCCGGGTTCGATTCTAAGGCCGGAAGCCGATTAGAATCGCGATAATCGTGTTGCTGGTGCCGTCGGTGATACTGCTAATCAGGCTGCTCGCCGACGTTGTCGTTCCGGTCGTTGACGAGATCTGACCGCCGGTCACGGTACCTGCCAGCCGCTGCGTGTTTGACACGCCGAAGCCGAAGCCATTGCCGCCGTTGAATCCACAGTTCAGACCGACACAATTCGACCCGCCGCTACAGCCAATGGTGTTGAAACCGAATGAGGCACAACCGAATCCACCGAAGCCGAATTCGGGCTGCGGAGAAGTCGACGCGTATTTTCTCCATTCGTTGCCGTTCACGTGTGCGAACGTGCTGACTCTCAGGCCGGCCGGCAACGCGCGCCGCGTGGGAAGAATGAACGAGATGCCGGCGCCGCTGGGCGCGTTCTCCTGCGGACTAATCGAGATCTGATATTGTGCGCACCACCAGGTGTCTTCCGCGTCGGCAGGGAGGTCGGCGTTGACGACGCGCCGGCGATCAAATGTCATCGTCGTCTGCGTTCGCACCGCACCCTCGCGGACGAATAGGATCACGCCGGTCTTGCCGACCGCCACTGGTCCATTCTTGCCCGCCGCGTCGATCGTTCCGCGCTGATCGAAAATTACGCTACCGCTCTCTTCGAGCGGGATCAGCGGCCGGTTGGACCCGTTGTAGCTGATCAGCCCTTTCTCCGGTGTCTGAAAACTTACTGCCGCCGGTTGTTCGACCACCAGCGGCGCCGCGCCGTCGGGCTTTACGCGAAACGTGAAGGGCCCTACCAAACGATCCTCGCCGATCTCGGGAAAAGACCAAACGGCGACGTTGTCGCGAACGCCCTCGAAGACGGCGCCCGCGGGCGCGTCGACGGCCTCGATGAAACGAGCGCCAAGCGGTACGGTTGAGCCGACCGCCACGCCTCCGATTTTCGCGTTCTTGGTGGCGACGTAGGCGCTATATAGGACAGAACCATCGGCATCGTAAATGCCGAGGCTACGAACGAGGGCGAGCCCATCGTCTTGAGCAAACATAGAAAGGCTAAGAATAAGCAGTGTTGCGATCTTCATGCCTCAATGATGCGGCGAACCGGCCCGGGAAGTTGTCAGCAAATGGTAAAGATTTGCTTACGAGTCGCCGGATTCTTCCGGCGGCAGCGGCCGTTTCTCGGCGCCCGGAACGCCGCTATTCAGCAGGGTGACGAATAGCAGGGTCATCGACAAAAACGTCGCCACCGCGCCGATGACCAGGTAGTCGGTCCTGGAGTGCGGACCCGGAATCACTTTGAGCAGAATGACGATGCTTGCGATGAACAGAACGGTGATCCCGCCGGCCAGCATCCAGTTTCGTTTCGAACGGCTATCCACTCTCTCGATTGTATTCGCTAATCGTACTTCTCGTAGACGATCTGGCGGCGGTCGAGGCCTTTCTCTTTGCACAGCGCC
Organism: Acidobacteriota bacterium; assembly: GCA_016871135.1. Taxonomy (GTDB): domain Bacteria; phylum Acidobacteriota; class Terriglobia; order Bryobacterales; family Bryobacteraceae. The sequence goes on from VFZQ01000003.1 coordinate 18,066, forward strand.
CGGACGCCATCGACCATCTCCTTCAATCCGCAGATATAGACTTGGCCGATCGCACCGGTCGCCAGTTGTTCCTCGACGATCGCTTGCACGCGGCCAGTGCGGCCAGTCCACGATTCGGCCGGGCGTGTGAGCGTCAGGATCAGATCGCTTTGTGCCGCCAGTTCATCGCGCCACAGAAAACTCTCCTCGTAGCGCGCGCCGTAAATCAGAACAGGCCGAACCGGCGCGGCCTGCAGCATCGCACGGAAGGGGACGATCCCCGTGCCGGTAGCCACCAATAAAGGCGAGGTCACCGGCTCGCGCCAGCCGAAAGTGCCAAGAATGCCTTTGCAGTCGATTTCGCCGCCTAGGGCCAAATCGAACAGATGCGGCGAGAACAGCCCACCTTCGACGCGGTTCAGGCAGATCTCGAAACGATTATCGCCGCGCGGCGCCGCGGCCAGAGAATAGGCGCGGGTGATCTCCTTGCCGTTAACGTTGGCCACGAGCGACGCAAACTGGCCAGCCTCGAATTCAACGCGCTCCGGCAGTTCGAAAACGAAATGCCGGATGCCCGGAGCGGGATCGGTGAATGAAACGAGCCGGGCTTTCATTGTAGTGCCGCGGTGGCGCGCTGCAATAGGATCTCAGCCAGCGCGGGATGGCCGTCGAGCGGTTCGGTAACGTCGATGCGCAACCCGTTGTGCTTCTGGGCCAGTTCGGCGACGATGCGTGGCAGGTCGCGGCGAAGATGGATGCCGAGGGTCAGAAAGTAGGGCAGCACGACAACGCGGTCGACGTCCTTGATAGCGAGCGCGGCGACGGCATCGGCCAGGTCGGGTTTTGCCGCCTCCAGAAACGCGGTCTCTACGAATTCGAAACCGCCTTTGGCCCGCATTGCGGCGGATACCCGCTTCACGGCTTCATTGGCTTCGGGGACGCTCGACCCGTGCGCGAACACAATCAACCCGGTCATCCGACCGACGCCTCCATGTTGGGCGGCAGCGTGGCGCGCAGGTAATGCAGAAACGCCCGGCATCGCGGCCGGCCGTTGTTGTGGCCGTGTGCGACGCGCGCGATGAACACGAGCACTCGGACGAACGTCTCGTCGCTGAAGACGCTCTCGGCGCCTTGGTCCTTGGTGATCTCGGCGCGGAACTTGTCGTACTCGGCGCAGAAGTTGTCGTAGATCTGGAGCGCGATCGTTTCTTCAGGCGGGGCCGGAGCGCCCTTGAAGCGCTGAATGACAGCCTCGATGGCGACACGCATTTCGGCGTCGGTCGCATTCGGTATCGGCGCGGCCGCGCGGCTCAAAAACGCCGAGAACAAAATGAGCGTAACATCGGCGTGTTGCAGGAACTGCTCGTCGATGCGAACCTCGCGATGCGGCATCGTAGAGGCGTCCAATTCGTGTTTGGTATGGGCGCGCGATTCCTGCAGGTAGACGCACTCAAACGGGCAGTTGATGGAAACCTCGCGTTCGGTGGCGCAGCATTGCGTGCAGATATTCTCGCCGCGCGCCGTGCAGTAGCGTTTGGGTTTCCGCGTGCCGCAGATTTGGCAGGTAGGCATGAGTCAGGCGGACCAGTTGTCGGCTTTGCGATACTCTTCGAAACACTTCATCAGGCCCGGCAGACCAGGTTGCGTCAAGCCGTGTTCCATGCCGATCAGCCCCTTGTAGCCGAGAGCGTGGATCGATTTGAACACGTTGGACCAGTTCACCTCGCCGCTGCCCGGTTCTTTGCGGCCGGGAACGTCGCCGGTCTGGAAATAGCCGATGAGCGGGTAGTGCTTCTTGATGTGGTTGATCAGATTGCCTTCCGAGATCTGCTGGTGGTAGCAGTCGAACAGCAACCGCACGTTGGGGTGATTGGCGTTGGCGATGATCTCGGCGCCGTGATCGGAAAAAACGACGAAGTACCCGGCGTGATCGACGCGAATATTCAGCGGTTCGAGCACCAGCACCATCTTCGTTTTCGCGCACAGATCGCCCGCACGCTTCAAGGCTTCAATGCAGTTGGTGGTTTGCTGCGTATAACTCAAGGTGTCCACGGCCAGCCCGCTGCACACCGTGGCTACTTCGTTGCCGATGATCTTGTGGATTTCGACGGCCTTCTTGACGTCTTCCAGAAACTCGCCGTGGAACTTCTTGTCGACCATCGCCGACGGTTTCCACCCGCCGCGGTTGACGACCAGCGTTCCCATCGACAACTTCAACTCGTCCATCTTTTTACGAAACTGTTCGATCTCGTTGAACGTATGTTTCGGCAGACCGTTGTACTCAAAGCCCGTGAAACCGTTTTCGGCGATGATTTCAAGCTGCCTTGTTACCGGCTCGTTGATCATTCCGATCCGCGGCGCGTACCGGAGGCGAAGGGCATGTTTGGTCTGCGCCGCGAGCAGCGGCGGGGCTGCGGCGGTGAGGAGCATTCGGCGTCGATCCATGAGGCCATCGTATCATTGACCTCATGTTGGTCGATGTGTTCTTCAAAGTGGAATTAGATCTGGACGCAAGCGAAAACCCGCAACGCGTGGCCATCGAATTGGAGCGGCTGCTGAAACGCTACTATGGCGTCCGTAACGTGGAGACAACGAACATGGTGACGCGAGAAGAAGCCGCGTAGCGCGTAAACTTGTAGAGGGATGGCGCAGCGAACCTCGGCCGTAAGCGCAAAGAGTTTCTTTGGGCGAAACGGCACGCTCTCGGATTGGCATCCGAACTACGAGTTCCGTCCGGGGCAGTTGGAGATGGCGCAGGCCGTCGAGAAGGCCCTGGAGGAGCGGCGGCATTTGCTCGTCGAGGCGGGAACCGGAACGGGAAAGTCGCTGGCCTACCTGGTGCCCGCGATTCTTTCCGGCAAGCGCGTCGTGGTGTCGACCGGCACCAAGAACCTGCAAGAGCAGTTGTTCTTCAAGGACATCCCGTTCCTGCAGCAGCACTTCGCCAATGAACTTCGCGTCTGTTACATGAAAGGCCGCGGCAATTACGCCTGCCGCCAGCGGATCTACGACGCCGAACGCGAACCGGTGCTGGCCGGGCTCGAAGAGGTCGCCGATTTTCAGATCATCCGCGAATGGGAGAAGACGACCGAAACGGGCGATCGCGCCGAGATCAAGACGCTGCCGGAAAACTCGTCGGCGTGGGGAAAGATCGACGCCCGCCGCGATCTGTGCACCGGCCAGAAGTGCGCGCAGTTCGATCGCTGCTTCATCACGCAAATGCAGCGCAAGGCGATGGAGTCCGACATCATCATCGTCAACCACCACCTGTTCTTCGCCGACCTCGCGGTGAAGGAGGGCGACTATGCCCAGATCATTCCCGACTACGAGGGCGTGATCTTCGACGAAGCGCATGAGATCGAGGACGTCGCCGGGCAGTATTTCGGCATCTCGCTTTCCAATCACGGAATCGCCGATCTGCGGCGCGACGTGATGGCGGTGACGCAGCGAAAAAATCTCGGCTCGCCCGAACTCGACCGCGTATTGATGGCGATGCAGGACGCCAGCGAACGCTTTTTCGCCTGCTTCCCTTCCCAGGATGGCCGCACGGGATTCAAGAATCGCGCCGGGTTCGTGTCGATGTACGAGGACCAATACCGCGAGCTTCTTGCCGGCCTGGAACTTGTCGGCATTCATTTGCAAATGATCCGCGAGTCGGTGGACGAAATTCTGCCGCTCTTCGGGAGGGCGCGCGAGCTAGGCGACGTGTTGAAGCGTTACCTCGAAGGCGAGGAGGAGGACTACGTGCATTGGATCGAACGGCGCGGGCGGGGTGTGTTCCTGCAGGCCACGCCGATCAACGTGTCGACGCTTCTGACCGAGAAGTTGTTCGATCGCGTACCCGTCGCGGTGTTGACTTCGGCGACGCTGTCGGTCGGCGGCGGCTTCGACTTCGCGATCAAACGCCTCGGGATTCCGGCGCCGCGTTCCATGGTGGTCTCCAGTCCGTTCGACTATCAGCAGCAGGCGATGCTCTACGTGCCGCAACACCTTCCAGAACCGCGCGAGCCGGCATTCACAAAGGCAGCCGCGCTGGAAATCGTGAAGCTATTGGAGCTCAGCAAAGGCCGCGCGTTCGTCCTGTGTACGAGTTATTCGTCGATGCGCGCCCTGCACGACATCGTGTCCTTTGAAATCGACTATCCCACGCTGCTGCAAGGCACCGGTCCGCGCAACGCGTTGTTGGACGAGTTCAAATCGACCAAACATGCGGTGCTCTTCGCAACGTCGTCGTTCTGGCAGGGCGTCGATGTGCAGGGCGATCAATTGAGCTGCGTGATCATCGACAAACTGCCGTTCGCGGTGCCGAGCGATCCGGTCGTTGCCGCCCGCACCGAAGCCGTTAAGCGCGCAGGCGGTGAACCATTCCGTGAGTATCAGATTCCGCAAGCGGCGATCGCCCTGAAACAGGGCCTCGGCCGGTTGATCCGCAGCCGCACGGACCGCGGTTTGCTGGCGATTCTCGACAACCGCATCACGCGCCAGCGCTACGGGCAGATCTTCTTCGACAGCCTGCCCGACTACGCGTTCACCACCAGCTTCGACGAGCTGAAGACATTCTGGAGGGGCTGATGTACGAAGTCCATGTTTCGACCATGTTCCCCGCGGCGCACGCACTCCGCAACTACTACGGCAAGACCGAGCCGATCCACGGCCACAACTGGCGGGCGAAGATCACTATCGCCGGCGAGAAGGTCGATTCAATGGGCCTCTTGATCGATTTCGTGCCGCTGCAGAAGGAGATCGCGCGCGTGATCGGACGGCTCGATCACCAGTTCCTGAACGAGGTGCCGCCCTTTGACACGGTCAATCCGTCGGCCGAAAACATCGCGAAGTACCTGCTCGACGAGTTCGCCGCCTCGGTGCCGCCGATGCAGCCCGAGTTCACGGTCAACGTTTCGCGCGTCGAGGTCTGGGAAACCGACAACTGCAGCGCGGTCTACTTGCCGAAGTAAGCGGCGTTCCGGGGCGCGAAATCGGCCCATTTCTCCGGCAGGTCGTCAATCGCGAAAATCGCCGACACGGGGCAGACGGGAACACAGGCGCCACAGTCGATGCATTCGACCGGTTCAATGTGCAACATCTCGGCGGATTCGAATTTGGGATCGTCCTTCTTCGGGTGGATACAATCAACCGGACATGCGTCGACGCACGCGGTATCCTTGGTCCCGATGCAGGGTTCAGCGATCACATAAGCCATTGCGAGAGTTGCTCCTTGAAATACGGCGGAAAAGACTGTTGTACCACAGCGCGGGCTGTTGGCTCAATGTGGAACGGGCGGCGCAACATAGCGCGCCGCCCGTCTCCAACGATTGCTTAGAGGGTCTTGAGGTACGCCATGAGGTCGGCCTTTTGCGCCGCCTCGAGCTGCTCTTCGTAAGGAGGCATACCGTTGCCGCCCTTGTTGATCTTGTCGAGGATCTTCGCTTCGGTCATGCCGTCGCGTTTGGAGATGCCCTTGAGCGACGGCGCGTTCCCGCGCTTCTCGTCGTTATCGGTGTTGTGGCAGCCCATGCAGGCCGAGTTCTCGAAAACTTCCTGGCCCTTTTTGGCGTCGCCCTTCTTATCGGCTCCAACCGCAAGAGCCGCCGCGATGATCGCCGCGCTTGCAAAAGCCAAACTACGTTGCGCAAAACTCATTGTGATTCCTTCTCCTGACCTGATGTGTACCATTTCATTCTACAATTGCCGCGATGCGTCCCGCTATCGCCGTTTTTGCAAAAGCTCCGATCGCCGGACGGGTAAAGACCCGGCTCGCGGTATCGGTGGGCCCCGAAACGGCCGCCCGTTTGTACGAATCGATGGTCGCGCGGTTGCTCGATCGCTTGATCGGCGCCGGCCTTGCGGCCGATATCGAGCTCCACACTGACATCTCGACAGATGCTTGGAAGAGCTTTAACGTTACCCGGCGGCTGCAAGTCGAGGGAAATTTGGGGGACCGGATGCGGAGCGCGCTGTCGCTCAAGTTGGCCGAAGGACGGCCCCGAGCGATGATCCTCGGCGGCGACGTTCCCACCGTGCCGATTTCCCATCTCGAAAAACTTCTGGCTCTCGACGCCGATGTCGCGCTCGGCCCAGCCGACGATGGAGGCTACTATGCCATCGCCTGCCGCCGGACTACCGAGAAAATGTTCGACGGCGTGGCGTGGTCCACAGCCTCGGCGCTGTCCGACACCAAGGCCGCCTGTGAACGGGCTGGGCTAACAGTGGCGTTGGGGGAATCTTGGTTTGACATCGATACACCCGAAGACTTGGCGCGGTGGCCTCAAGTTACGGTTGCGGAGGAGAGCGACGCGGCAGAGATCGTCGCGGTCCGGTCTGCCGCTGCAAACCGGCTGACCCACGATTTCGGCAAGGGACACTGGTCGTCGTGCCCGACCGAAAACGGGGTGCTGCGTCAGATTCGAACCGAACGCGTGCTGATCGCGCGCAACGGTGATCGGATCCTCGGAACATTGGTGCTGGCAACCAAGAAGCCCTGGGCGATCGACGTCGCCTATTTCACCTTTGTTCCGAAAGCGATCTACCTGCACAGCATGGCTGTAGCGCCCGACGCGCAGCGGCGGGGGATCGGCCGTATTCTGCTCGAAGAAGCCCGCCAGATTGCGCGGGCGTGGCCAGCGCAGTCGATCCGCCTGGATGCCTACGATGCCGCGGCCGGAGCGGTGGAGTTCTACGCGAAGTGCGGCTTTCGGGAGACGGGCAGGGTGGTCTATCGCGGAACGCCGCTCGTCTATTTCGAGTCTGTGTTTACCCCGTTAGGCAAACCGCCGGAATAACGCTTCGTAAGCCGTTGTCACCGCGTCCCAACTGTATCGTTCTTCCACCCGGGCGATCGCGGCGGCTGTTAGGCGCATCCGTTCCTCGGCCGAAAGAGTCAGCGCCTCGGCGAGAACTGCCGGCAAGGTATCGTGCGTGAAGGCCAACCCACAGCCGCCCGCGACTTCCCGGTTCTCAACCGTATCGAGATACAGCACCAGCGCGCCGCGGCCCATCGCCTCGATCAACGCCGGATGTGTGCCGCCGACTTCGGTCGCGTGGATGTACGCGAAGCAGTGCGAGCCCAACTCCTTATAGCCATCGCCAAAGATGTAGCCGGGCATTACGATGCGGTCGTCGTTGGTCGATCGGACCCTTGCCTTGTACCCCGGCGCATAGGGCGCGTCACCGATGAGCGCCAGCTTCATCGGCGTAACGACGCTTTCAAACGCCTCGCGAACAAGCAGCGCATTGTTCTCCGGTTCCCAACGCGAAACGTACAGAAAATACCGGTCCGGAGTGAGCGCCAATTCGTCGAGCACCTTCATTGACGGCACTTTGCCCGTCTCGGCGCCGTAGGGGATGAAGGTGGTTTCGCATCCGTACGTTTTGCGGTAGTAGGCGCGAATGGCCTCGGCGTCGGAAACAGGATGCGTCGGACAGAAAGTCGAAAGCCACTCCGACAACCGGTACCATGCCTTGGCAAGGCGGTTCCACTTCTTCCGCAAACGTTCAAGGCCATCGACGTTCAGCAGCACCGGCGTTCGAAACAGACGCGGCAGCCAGCAAAAAACAGCGTTGGCGGCGTTGCAGCAAAGGATGACGTCATAACACTGCGTGACCGCGTGAAGAGTGGAGATCGCCGTGTGCGCCAGCGTATCGGTGTATTTGTGTCGCAGCGTCGGCAGTGTGACCAGCCGCACACCGAGATAGGTGGGCGCGCTATGCCGCTCCCGGCAATAGACAGTGACGTCATGGCCGCGCGCGGCGAGGCGCCGGCCTAGTTCCTCGGCGAAGGTCTCAAACCCGCCATAGCGGGCCGGGATACCACGAGTGCCGAGAATCGCGACGCGCATCGCGCGCTATCCGCGGGCTGCTCGGACGCGCGCCAGCACACGCGGAGACGGCTTCGGCGCGGGCCGGCTGACCGGTTGCGGACGGAACCAGGATGCCATGTACTCGTCGGTGGCCTTGCGGCGCTTCATGATCTCGGCACGCTTTTCGAGCATTCCGCGCCAGTTCCGGCAAACCATCCAGAAAGCTTTGAGCGAGGTCTGTTCCCGCACCAGACACGCGCCGACGACGACCAAGTCGCGCAGCGTGATCGACAGCCAATTGCGCCGGTACAGATCCCAGGTCATGTTCTTGACACGCATTAGAAAACGGTTCTTCACCGAATGCATGTTGATCTCGGCGGGCAGAGCGCGGCGGTTGCCGGGCAGTACGTTGCGAACGTGATAAGCGCGCGCGTACGGCGTATAAAGACAACGCCATCCCAACAGTTGATGACGCCAGGCGACATCGGCGTCTTCGCGGTAGACAAAGAACTCGCTGTCGAAGAACTCGCCGCCGATCGCGACATCCTCGATCATCTCGCGGCGGTAGAGCGCCGCCGCGGCGGTAGCGCCAAAAACGTATTCGAAGTTCGAGTATTCTCCGTTGTCCGGAAGTTGGCTGCCGCGATCCAGGTGCCGTAGCATCGGAGTGAAATACATCCCGGTCGAATCGATGACCGGGCGATCCGGCAGTTCAAACGTCGACTTGATGGCGAGCAGCTTGCCGCACACCGCCCCGATCCGAGGATGAATCTGGCCCGCCTCGACAAGTTGTTGGATGAAACCGGGCATCAGCAGCACATCGGGATTCAGCGTCAGAATCCATTCTCCACGCGACTTTGCGATCGCCTGGTTTTGCGCCGACGCAAACCCGATGTTTTCGTCGTTATAGACAATCCGGCAGCGGTCTTCGAACTGTTCCAGAATGTCGATGGTGCCGTCGGTGGAAGCGTTGTCGATAACAACAACTTCCAGATCCGCATATTTCTGGGCCAGCACCGATTCAAGGCACTTCTTGATGAATCGGCCACTGTTGTAGGTCACCAGGGTGACGGAGACGAGTTCAGTTAAAGCCATTTGGTCGATGGTGAGAAAGAGCTTGCCCGTTGGAAAAAACAGGTTCCAGCCATTCTCCAGATTTGTAGGATGATTGCAATTGCTGACTGCTGCGGGGCCCGCCGGCTACGAAAAAGAACGCGGGGAACGACTCCAACGACAACGACCGCCGCAACGACCCGCCGCGCAAACGGCGAGAAGTGCTTCGACACGTATTTAAGAAGGCTAGCATACCAAACGTTCATCCGCTCGCCAAAGTCAATCTTTTGAACGGAATGGCCACCCAAATGTGTGGCCTTGGCTACCGGATCGTACTGAATAGTACCCCCGGCGGCGAGAATCCTTTTACAAAAGTCAACATCTTCGAACCAGACAGGATGAAAGCGCTCGTCGAACCCGCCCAGCGACTCCCAGACCTCCCGTCGAAACAGCAGAAACGCCGCTGCCGGCTGCTCGACCGTCCTCGCAACAAGGAGATCCGCATCCAGGCAGCGATACCGACGATTGACAGGGTTGGCCGGCCAGATTCGGTTTATCCCCAGCACTTCAAATGCCAATGCGGCTGGCGTCGGCAAGTTGCGGTAGGTGAAGCCCTTCTGCGGAGATTTGTCCTCGGCGACAAGCATTCCGGCGGCGGCCATGTGTCCTTCTTCCCCGACCGCCCGTTCCAACGCCTCAATACTGGTCGTCAGCCGGGCGTCGGGATTGAGCAGTAAGACATATGGCGTATCGACCGCCCGGACGCCTTGATTTACGCCTCCAGCGAAACCGGCATTTGCCGAATTGCGAACCACCGTCACCTCTTTGCGCTTGGGAATCCGGCCAACCGTGTCATCCACCGATCCGTTGTCAATCACCCTGACGACGATTTCAGCGGCCAGACACGACTCGACCGCATCCCGAATGTACTCCTCGGAGTTGTAGGTCACGATCACGGCCGTGGTCTGTGTCATGGGACTTCTTGTAAGGTTTACCACCTACTCGGTCGCCAGACCGGGAAATTCTACCGGCGACGGCCCGGCGCGAAGCGTTTCTTAACCAGAAACCAAAGATTATGGAAGCCATCCCGCCACGGGTTGAGCTTGATCTCCCCAAGCCGGGAGGAGTAAAGAATCGAAATTTCAGAAAAACGAACGTTTGAATGACGAAGCGCCTCGATCTTGATCTCCTCCGAAAAGGCCATTCCGTCACTCTCCAGCACGAAGTCATCGAGAATCGCCCGCTTAAACACCCACATGCCGGATTGCGAATCGCGCACCCAACGGAAATACAGAACGCTCATCGCCAACGAAAGCACAAAGTTGCCGAACTTGTGCTTGAAGCTCATGGCTTCCCGGTCTCGGACCGGGAACCGCGACGCATTGAGGAAATCGACCTCCAGGTGCAGGTAGGCTTCAATCAGGTAGGAGATGGCGTCGGGCGGGTAGGAGTGGTCGCCGTCGAGCGTGACGATGATGTCGCCGGTGGCGGCGGCGAACCCGCGTTTGTAAGCCCGCCCATAGCCCCGGACATTCTCGCGGATGACAGTCGCGCCGAAGCCTTTGGCCACATCCGCCGTGCGGTCGGTCGAGCCGTTGTCGACGACGATCACATCATCGACGAATTCGGGCATGCGGCGCAGCACCTTTTCGATGCCCTGCTCTTCGTTCAGGCACGGGATGATCACCGTGATGCGGAGATCTTTGTACAAGATGACATTGTAGCTGGGTTAGTCAACCCGCGCGGCGGCCGCGTAGTCGTTCGGCGCGATCCAACCGGGGTGCGGCCGAACCGAAGACACAATATCGCCGTCCGGATGCACCGCGCGCCAGTTGTCGAGGACCTCGGCGAGTTCCTTGACCTTCGCCGGATATTGATCCGCGATGTCTGATTTCTCGCCAGGATCGGCGGATAAGTTGAAGAGATGATGGGCGAGCTTTGTGTTCCCCTCTTCAACGATCCGCACAAGCTTCCAATCACGGTGCAGCACCGCAAACCGGTAGTCGGCGCGTTCGTTGGATTTGACCGCGAATACAAGGGGCTCACGCTCTACGACAGTTGCACCCGAAAGCTGCGGCCAGAGGTTCTTGCCGTCGAGCGGTTTCTTGCCCGCGGGATCGACACCCACCGCCCCGGCCAGCGTCGGAAAGATGTCGGTCGCGTGCATCACCTGCGCGGAACGCCTGCCCTTTGGCAGCTTACCCGGCCAGCGAATCGCAGCGGGAACGTGTATGCCGCCTTCGAACGTCGTTCCCTTCGCGCCTCGGAACGGGCCGTTGCTCGCGCCCTGCGCCAAAGGCCCGCCGTTGTCGCTCATGAACATCACGATCGTGTCGTTGACAAGGTTCTGTTTGTCGAGGTATTCGAGCACCCGGCCCACGCTTGTATCCATCACATCAATCGCGCCGGCCAGGATCCGCAGCTTGTCCTGCTTGCGGTCGCGATACTTAAACAACACCTCGTCCGGCGCCGACAGTGGTGTGTGCACCGCGTTGAACGGGAAATACAAAAAGAATGGCCTGGACGTATCGCGCGCCGCGAGCCAGCGCAGAGCCTCATCGGCCAGCAACGTTGTCGCATAGCCGTCTTCGTCCACCGATTTCCCGTTCCGTTGCCAATCCAGCCCGCCCATGAACTTGTGCGAAAAGTAGTGAATCTCGGCGTTCACGCAGCCGTAGAAATGATCGAACCCGCGGGCGTTCGGCAATAGCTTGCGATGCGCGTGCCCAAGGTGCCACTTGCCGATGCACGCCGTCTGATAACCGGCCGATTGCAACGTCTGCGGCAGCAGATGTTCGTCGAGCGGAATGCCGTTCGGCGACCACGCCCGAATCACGTTGTAGACCATGCCAAATCGCACGGGCATGCGTCCGGTGAGCAACGCCGCGCGAGTCGGCGTGCAGTACGGATAGGTATAACAACGGGTGAGCTCGAGGCCCTCGCGTGCGATGCGATCGATGTTCGGCGTGGGCGTTGCGCCGCCGTGGAAACCAACATCGCCCCAACCAAGATCGTCGGCTAGAAAGAGGACGATATTCGGCCTGCGCGAGGCGGGCGCCTGCGCGGCAAGGGCGACGGCGAAGCTGCGTCGAGTCATCACCTTGTTCCCATGGTAAACCGCGCACATGCGTACAATGAGGACGTGAAACGAATTCTCTTTGCCGCGGCCTTACTGCTTCCCGCCGCCGAACCGGAAGCGCGCAACGTAAAGACAGTCTACCTCCTCAAGATGACCGCCGGCCTGGATCAGTATCTGGCCAATGAGCTTACGACAGGCAATGTGTATGCAGTGACCACCGATCCGCAGCGCGCCGATGCGTTGTTCACCGACTCGGTGGGCGAAGCGTTTGAAAAGCGAATCGCCGAACTCTACCCGCCTCCGGCCCCGAAGAAAGACGAGAAGGAAAAAACCGAGACGGCGTCAACGGACCAGGTCGTGCGCCTCGGAACTTCGACCTGGAGCCGCGGCCACGGAACGGTATTTCTAGTTGACCGCAAAACGCGCAACGTGTTGTGGTCGATGCACCGCACGACCAAGAACACGCAGCGCGCCCAGATGGTGGAGCAAGCGAAAAAGATCGCGGCACAACTCAAGAAAGATCTTGGAATGACGCCGCAGGGAGCGAAATAATGAAAACGATTCTGATGGGTCTCGCGTTCGCCGCTGCCTTGTTGGCGGGCGATATTCGTTCGGGCGGCTCGTTGGTCGGGCGCGTGGAGTCTGATGGAACGGTTCGGCTGCGAGGGTCGATTGTCGGGAAGTTTGAGAGCGGCGGTTCGATTCGGGTGAAGGGGTCGCTGGCCGGCCAGATCGAATCGAGCGGCCACATTCGTAAGAACGGATCGCTGGTGGGTCGCGTGGAATCGGACGGCACGGTTCGATCGAACGGCTCGATTGTGGGCAAAGTCGAAAGCGGCGGTACGGTACGCAAGGGCGGTTCAATTGTCGGAAGCGTGGAAGGCGTGGCAAAAGAACTGGCCGCGGTGATCTTCTTCTGGGACTTCTTCGACGTTCCCTAAAACACCCCAAGCGCGTCGGCGGGACCCGGACTGGCCGCATCCTCGTTGGTGCGGATGCGAATGCCCTGATTCCGGCACGGCGCGAGCTACCGTTCGTTCACCAGACAATTGACGGCGCCGATTCGGTTGGTCCTCACGGCCGCTTAATCTTATACAGGCTCTGCGCGCCGCGAATGTAGAGCGCGTCCGCACCGATAGCGGGCGTCGCCATGATCATCTCGCTGATCGTATTCTTGTGCAGTAACTTGTACTCCGCGCCCGCGCCAATGACGAAGGTATCGCCATCCTCGCTGGCGGCGTATAGCTTGCCGCGAGACGCCCACGGCGAAGCCGTGAACGCCGCGGCGGCGGGATCAATGCGCTGTTTGCCGTAAAGTTCTTTGCCCGTCCGCGCGTCGTGCGCCGTGAAGAAACCCCGGTCCATCAGCGTGTAGTAATTGTCGCCGTAGATGATCGGCGACGGATTGTACGGTCCGGCTTGCGGCAACTTCCACGCGATGTGCGCCTCGCCCAGCGCTCCCTTCGCGCCCGGCTTGACGACAAAAACCGGCCGGTTCTGATCTCCCACGTAGCCCGAAGTCAAATAGAGGAGTCCGAACCGTTCGAGCGGCGTCGGAATCGCGATCGTGCTCATACCGCCGAACTCCCAAACGACTTTGCCGTCGAGGTCGTACGACCTGTTCTTCACTGTGCCCGTTGTGACGATTTCAGTCTTTCCATCGTGTTGCCAGATGAAAGGCGTCGACCAGTTGGACTTCTCATCGGAGCGATCCGCCTTCCAAATGACCTTGCCCGTCTTGGCGTCGACAGAAAGAAGCTGGCTCGAGTCGTCGTTATCTTTGAGAATGTACAAGCGGCCCTGATGAAGAACCGGCGAGGCCGCCGTGCCCCAGCCATACCGCGTGTTGTTGGCGTCAAGCGGGAGTGTCCAGGCGATCTTGCCGTCTTTCGTCAGCGCCCACAGACCGTTGTTGCCGAACAGCGCGTAGACCATGTTCCCGTCGGTCACGGGCGTCTCCGATGCGAAGCTGTTCTTCAAGTGGCGCGACTGCGGCGGCACTCCCTTCCACACTTCGCGCTCCCACACAACCTTGCCCGTCTTGGCGTCGAGCGCCATGACAAGCAACCGGTGTTCGTCGGTTACCTTGCCGCGATTACCTCCAAAGTAAAGGCCCTTCTTGGGCGGTTCGATGTCGCCCTTCGAAATAGCGGTGGTGAGATAGATTCGATCGCCCCACAACACCGGCGACGACCAGGCCATGCCGGGGATCGGCGTCTTCCAGGCGACGTTTTCGGTTTCGCTCCAACGCTCGGGGAAAGTCGAGTAGTCGGCCAAGCCGGCGGCGCCGGGTCCTCGGAACTGCGGCCAATTCTGCGCGACCAGCGCGGCGGTTAGAAATAGTGTGCGGTACACGCAATAATGATCTCATGTGGCTGCTGTTCCAGGTGGCGGCGGCAATGCCGCTTTTGCAGGAGGGGCGTTTCGAGGATGCCCGCGCGCCGCTGGTCCTGGCTTGTAAGCAGGGCGAGGCGAACGGTTGCTACCTGCTCGGCCGGACGCTATACACACTCGAAAAATACGACGCTGCGCTGGCAACGTTACTGCCGCTGCGGGCGACGGATAAAGATCCATGGCGGGTCGATGATGCGATTGCGCTGGTGTACGAGGGCCTACGCAGACCCGCCGAAGCCGATAAGTATTTTCAAACGGCGATCACCGGCCGCGCGCCGGATCCGAGGTATCACTACGGGCGATTTCTAATTCGCGAAGGACACGCCGAGAAAGCTGTCGCAGTGCTCGCCGCGTCCGCGAAGGAATTCCCCAAACACGAACTCACGCGGTTCGAACTAGGCCGCGCGTATTCTCAACTCGGGCGCCTTCAGGAAGCGGAGATACAACTGGCGCTGGCGCCGTCGCTGGACGAAGCGCGCCGATTGCTTATCAAAGTTCGAGCTAGAAAATGACTACGAAGCCGCGGCCTTTTTGCGCGTCGTCTTCTTTTTCTTATCCGGCGCCTGCCGGTCGCTCTTCTTCAGGTTC
>VFZQ01000004.1 GCA_016871135.1 Acidobacteriota bacterium
AATACGGCGTTCGTTCCGGGTCCCGATGGACCAAACCAGAGCGGCACCTTCGGAACAATCACGCGCTCGCGCGATGCCCGGGTTGTGCAGTTGGCCCTGAAATTGATCTTCTAAAGGTGAGAGATGCGCATTCCGATATTGGTTCTTTCGTTCCTGTCTTCTCTGTACGCCGCCGATTCCCCCAAGGTTGAGCGACGAAATCTCATCGATGAACACATCTTCGGCAAGATGGAACGCGATGGAGTGCCTGCCGCCCCGCTGTCGTCCGACGAGGAGTTTGTGCGGCGTGTGACGCTCGACCTGACCGGACGGTTGCCGGCGCCAGAGACGGTTACGGCTTTCGTTGCGGATAAGGCCGCAGGCAAGCGCGATAAGTACATCGACTCGCTCTTTCCAAAATTGCCGACGATGGGGATCGGCAGGCGTCCGACCCGCGTTGGACCGTTTCTGGACCGCTGGAGTACCTTTTTCGGCGACATGTTCCGCAACAACGAACAGCTCAGTTCCGGGATCAACACGTTCCACGACTACATCTATAAAGTTCTTGAGTTGAACGTTCCCTATGATGAATTCGTTCGCGACATGATCACGTCGACCGCGGTATCGACGTGGACAACAGGCCCCGCGAATTTCGTAGCCCGGCACCGTGTAATGTCAGGCGACGGCTATTCCGACCTCAACCATGAAGACACCGCGGATGAGCTGGCAATTTGGAGCACACGATTATTTCTCGGCGTTGACATGGAGTGTTTCTCTTGCCACGACGGCAAAGGGCACTTGGAGAAGGTCAGCCTGTGGAGCACGCGCCAGAAGCGCGCCGACGTATGGCGGCAAGCGGCGTTTTTCGGCAAAACTTTCGTCGGTCCGGTGTACGGGCGCATCCCTGAATTTCGGGTGAACGACACCGAGAAGGGTTACAACCTGAAGACGAAGAGCGTTGTGCGATTGCCGCGGTATCCGGCCGATGTCACACCGACGTTTGTTATCGACGGCACAAAGTTCGACGCGAAGGCGGGTGAGAAGGAACGGGAACAGTACGCCCGGCTGTTGACCACGCATCCGCAGTTTGCCCGCGCTACGGTCAATCTGTTTTGGGCGGAACTGATGGGGAAAGGAATTGTTGATCCACCGTTTGCATTCGATCTCGACCGGCAGGATCCCGCGAACCCGCCCCCAGCCCCATGGACCATTCAGCCGAGTCATCCGGAACTGCTCAACGCATTGGCGGAGGATTTCCGGCAGCACAAGTTCGATTTGCGGCACTTGATGCGGACTATCGTACAGTCAAACACCTATCAGCGTTCTTCCTACTTTCCCGGTGAGTGGAAGCCGAAGTACGAAACTTACTTCGCACGTCACGCCACGCGGCGATTGTCGGCCGAAGAGTTCTGGGACGCGGTGCAGGACGTTACGGGCATCTATGACTCCTACAAGGTGAAGGATCTCGACCGGAAATTTAAGTACGTAATGGAAGCGTCGTTCAACCAGGACTTCGCGAGCAGTCACGCCGGGCTATTCAACATGCTGCAGGACTGGGGACAGACCGATCGGGAGGATCCGCCCACGGATCGCCCCAGCATGGTGCAAGCCGCCAGTTTGCTGAATCACGATTTGATCTTGAATCGCGTGAAGGTAGCCATGGGCGGACGCCTGGAAAAAGTGCTCACGCGGAGCGACCGCGAATTGATTGAAGAGCTGTTTCTGGCAGCAATTGGAAGGAAGCCCGCTGAATCGGAACGGGTGAAGTCGATGCAACTGTTGGCAAACGGGCGGACACGCGGCGCCGAGGACTTGCTGTGGGCGCTGTTAAACCGGTTGGACTTCATTCTTGTGCAATAGTCGAAGGAGCATCATGTATCCAGCATTGACGCGAAGAAAATTGTGGCAGTACGGCGCCGTCTCAGTGACCGGCGGTTTGCTCGCGCCGTTCGAACAACGGCTGAACGCAGCGGCAGCGGGCAACGTGACTCCGCGCGGTTCGGCGGACACGGTGATCTTTCTCAATCTCGTCGGCGGCCCGTCGCAGATGGACACCTTCGACTTTAAACCCTACAAGTTCACGCCGGACGATCTCGCGCCGAAGAGGCATCCGCTTGGCATTCAGTGGCCGTACGGGCTGCTCCCGACGACGGCGGGCATTCTGGAAGACGCGGTGCTGGTGCGGTCGATGGCGGCATGGGAGACTCTGCACAATCTCGGCCAGTTCTATCTCCAGGTCGGTCATGCGTTCAACGCCGCGCGCGCCAAGGAGATGCCGTCGATGGGATCGGTGATCGCCTACGAGATGAACTCCCGTGCGAAGGCGACCGATTATCTGCCGCCGTTTGTGTCGATGAATTTCCCCGCCGGCGCGGTGAACGGTACGCTGATCCGCGAGGGCTTTCTCGAGTCCGCCTCCGCGCCGCTGACTCTCGATGTGCGCAAGGGCGGCAGTATGCCGTTCCTGCTCAAGGACGATTACCGCGAGCGGTTTCACCAGCGTCTCGATTTCTTACACTCCTTCGACACCTCGCGCCATCTGCAAGGCAGCGGTGTCAACAAGATGATGCCGGAGTGGGACGCGTTCGCGCGCGGGGCCGAAAAGATGATCCGGTCGCCACAGGTCTCGGGGATCTTCAGCCTAAAGGAAGACGAACGCAGCCGGTATGGGACGTCGGCCTTTGGAGACGCCTGTCTCATCGCGCGGAACATGGTGGCGTCGGGCGGAGGCGCACGATTCATCCTCGTCAATCAGGGCGGCTGGGATCACCACGCCGCTATATACGGCAAAAACAATCAAGCCACAATGGAAGATTCGCGCAAGCGCGGCGGGATCTACAGCATCTGCGGTGAGTTGGACCCCGCGCTGGGGTCGCTGGTCGCGGATCTGAAGGCGGCGGGTAAACTCGACCGGACGCTGGTTTGTGTGATGGGGGAGTTCGGACGGACCCCGGGGGACTTAACCGACGTACAAGGTCGCGATCATTGGCCCAACGTACGATGCGGCTTGTTCGTGGGCGGCGGCGTCAAGGGCGGCCGAGTGATTGGCGCAACAGATGACCAAGGGGCCAAGGTTACAAAGTTCGAGTGGCATAAGAACCGGCCGATCTATCCGGAAGATGTGACGGCGACGATCTATTCAGCGCTCGGCATCGACTGGACCAAGCGGTTAACCGGAGCACCTTCGGGCCGCGAGTTCATCTATGTCGAAGACATGTCCCCCACAGGCTTTATCGGCAGTACCGAGATAAAGGAGCTTTTCGTTTGAGATTTTTACTGGCACTCGGGTGCTGCGCGGCGATCGCGCTGGCGGAGAAAAAAGCAATTCGTCCACCGGCGGGTCCGGCGTCAGGGCCGTATAGCGCTGGTGTATTGACGGACAAGTTTCTATACGTTTCCGGACACGTGGGTCCGGAACCGGGCGGCGGGTTTGCGCCGGGCGACGTGAGGACGCAGACGCGGCGGTGTCTGGAACTGGTCGGCAAGGTGCTGAAGGAAGCGGGACTCGACTACAAGAACGTCGTGTCAACGACGCTATATCTGGCCGATATTCGCACGCTGCCCGCAGCGGAATCGGCGTATCGGGAAGCCTTTGGGGGACACTTCCCTGCCCGTGTGGAAATCGAATCGCAGTTACTGATTCCAGAGGCTCTGGCTGAAGTCAGCGCGGTTGCCGTGCGAGGCGAGGCGCGAGCGATTCAACCCGACGGCTGGACGAAGGCGGGAGGAATCCTTGCGGAAGGCACGCTGTTCTTCTCAACACTGCGGCCGGTCGACCCGGTGACAGGAAGGCTTGCGGGCACAACGATTGAGGAGCAAACGGCGCAGGTGATGCGCAATCAGGAAGCGGTACTGGCCGCGGCGGGAATGAAGTTCGAAGACATGGCGGCTTCGCGCATCAACATCACCGACCCGAGTTACTACGCTGGCCTCAATGAGACGTATAAGAAATTCGTGACGGCGCCGCCGCCGGCGCGAGCGACCGTTTTGGCAGCGCCATTTGAGCCTGGGCATTTGTTGCAGATTCATTCCGTCGCGGTGAAGGGGTCTGGCAAAGGCAGACCGGCGGGCGATTCCCCGATTCACAGCTACTCGGTAATGGCCGGAGATACGCTCTACATCACGGGAATGACGGGCCGCGCGCCGGATGGCACTTTTGCCCGGAACGACATTAAGGCGCAAACACGTCAGGCGTTGAAGACAATCGAAGAGCAGTTGAAGCGGCACGGGATGACGTTCGCCGACGCGGTCGATGCGGTGGTGTGGCTGCGCGATCCTCGGCACGCCGCCGCAATGAATGAGGTCTATCGCGAAATCGTGAAGCCGCTTCCGCCAACGCGGGCGACGGTGCGACTTTCGCCGAACTCGGCCGACGGTCTGATCGAGATCATGATGATCGCGCACAAATAGCTAAGATCGTTGTTGGGAATGCGATTTACGAGCTTGCTGATTGTTGCGCCTTTGGCCGCTTGGGCGGACGCGCGTTGCATCGCATGTCACGCGGGGATCGTTGAATCGTATGCGAAGACGGGGATGGGGCGAAGCATGTCGCGGCCGCGTGCGGAGTCGCAAGTGCAGCGGTCGTGGTGGCATGATGTGTCTGGCCGGCGAATGGGAATCGACTGGCGTGACGGCAAAATGCTGCACTTTGTTGAAGACCGCGGCAACCGCGCTGCGCACGAAATAGCGTGGGCGGTGGGATCGGGCAATGAGGGCAAGAGTTACCTGGTGCAAATTGGGCACTCGTTGTTTCAGTCGCCGATCAGCTGGTACTCGGCGCGCTTATTTTGGGACATGTCGCCTGGGTATCACATCGACGCACGACCCGATTTCAACCGGCCGGTGACGGCGGAGTGCCTGACGTGTCACGCGGGTCAGATATCGCCAATTGCGGGGACGCAGAACCGCTATGGAAATCCGGCGATCGTCGAAGAAGCGATCGGCTGCGGGCGCTGTCATGGAGATGTTGCGGCGCACTTGGCGAAAGCCGAGCGAGGGAACATTGTGAATCCCGCAAAGCTTTCGCGCGAGCGGCGCGACAGTGTTTGTGAGTCCTGTCACTTGTCGGGAGAGGCTCGGATCCCGAATCCCGGCAGAGTGTTCTCGGACTTTCGGCCGGGTATGCAGCTGGAAGAGGTCTTCTCGGTCTACGTGCCGTTGAAGAAGAGTTCGGACACGGTGTTGAAGGTAATATCGCATTCCGAGCAGATGGCGTCGAGCAAATGCGCCGAGATGTCGGCCGGGAAACTCTGGTGCGCGTCGTGTCACGATCCGCACAAGCAACCAAACGAACGCGAGAAGGCCGCGTACTATAGGGACCGATGCGTGTCGTGTCATGCGAAGGAATCGATTGGCGCGCACGTGGCAAAGGTTGGCGACGACTGTGTGAAGTGCCACATGCCGCGCACGCGGAGTTACGACGGCGGGCATGCGGCGTTCACCGATCATTGGATCCGAACGAAGAAAAGCGAGAACCGATTTCTGGATCGAGGCGAGTTGTTGCGCGCGTGGCGTGAGCCCGCCGCCGCGGTTCAAAAACGAAATCTGGCGTTGGCCTATGTGGGAAACGCGGCGAAGAGCCGAAGTCTGGCCCGGTATCGCGAAGGAGTCCGGTTGTTGAATGAATCGATGCAGGAGGGGCATCGGGACGCGGCGTTTGCCGGGGTTGTCGGCTTGCAGTACCTGCGCGATAAACAACCGGCGCGCGCGGCCGCGTGGTTTCAAGTCGCGGTGCAGCAAGAAACGGCGAGTTCGCTGGCACGGTTGAACTTCGCGGCGGCACTGGCCGGTATCGGAAAAACCGACGACGCCAAGCGCGAAGCGGAGGAAGCGATTCGACTCGAACCGCTGCTTGAAGAGGCGTATGCGCTGTTGGCGGAAATCGAGCCAAAGCGAGCGGGATTCTGGAAAGATCAATATAGAAAGTTGGCGCCGAAGCGCATTTTGCCGTGACACGGATCTGGGTACTATTTGCTTTCTCGCTGCTGGCGCAGGTATCGAACCTGCGGCAGGAGGCCACACGTCTGTACAGCGAACGGAAATTCGCGGACGCGGCGCGAGTAGTGGAGCAGATGCTAGTGGAACAACCGGGGGACCGTGAAGCGCGGTTACTGCTGGGGCTGTGTTGGCAACAGGCAAACGACCTGGATAAGGCAGAGTTAGTTCTCGCGGAACTGGCGACTCGCGAGCGAGAGTGGGCGAAGGCGCGGTATGCGCTGGCGCGCTTGATGTATATGCGCGGAAGGTTCGATGCATCGATCACCGAAGCGCGCGCGGCAGGGCTGTTGGGCGAACCGAAGGCGCGCGTCGAGAATTTGATCGGCCGCGTGAACGATGAGCGCGGGCGATTGGATGAGGCCCTGGCGAACTTTCGCGTGGCGATAGCGGCGGATCGGACGTTCGCAGCGCCATTGGCCGGCGAGGCAAGCGTCTTGTATAAGCTGGGGCGGTACGCGGAGGCAAAATCGTCGGCACAGGCGGCGCTGCGAATCGATCCGAAAGACGAAGAGGCGCGGCGTGTTTCCGAACAGATCCGGCGAGCACCGGCTGAGGTTGCGCGGACCGTCGCACCGGTGATTTCGTTCACCGACGCTGCCAACAACATTACCTTCAAGCTGGATCACAATCCGCTGCCGGAGAAGATACTCGCATCAACGATGGCGGGCGGACTCGCCGTGTTCGACTACGACAACGACGGGAAGTTGGACATTTTTTTCACCAACGGCGCCGATGTGTTGACGCTTGTGAAGGATCACCCGCGGCACTCAAATCGTTTGTACAAGAACCACGGGGAATGGACCTTCGAAGACATGACGAAGGAGGCGCGCCTGGAAGGCGAGGGATTTTCCATGGGCGCCGCGGCGGGGGATTTCGACAACGACGGCTGGGTCGATTTGTTTGTAGCCGGAGCGGGGCGGAACGCGCTTTACCGCAATAACCATGGGGTGTTCGAGAAGATCGAGGGCGCGGTGGCGGATGAGAAGTGGTCGGTAGCGGCTGCGTGGATCGACTATGACAAAGACGGGCTGTTGGATCTGTTTGTCGTGAATTATTTGGACTGGGTACCGGATATCGATCAATACTGCGGCGACCGGAAACGAGACCTGCGCGTGTATTGCCATCCGCGCGAATTCAAGCCGGTATCGAACAAGCTGTATCGGAATTTGGGCGGGGGAAAATTCGCGGATGTGAGTCTGCGCGCGGGCGTCGCGGCGCACAAGGGCAAAGGCATGAGCGCATCGGTGGCCGACTACGATGGCGACGGATGGCCGGATATCTTCGTGACCAACGACACGATGGCGAACGTGCTGTTTCGCAATCAGCGGGATGGGACTTTCGTCGAGTCGGCGCTGGCGGCAGGCGCGGCCTATAACGATATGGGCAAGCCCATCTCAGCGATGGGCGCCGACTTTCGCGACTATGATAACGACGGCACGCCGGACCTGGTCTTCACGGCACTGACGGGCGAGACCTTTCCGCTGTTGCGCAACGCGGGCGGGATTTTTCAGGACGCGACATACCCGAGCCGCGCCGGATTGCATGCGGCTCGGCGAAGTGGATGGGGCGTGACATTCGCCGACTTGAACAACGATGGATGGAAGGATCTGGTCACCGCGAACGCGCACGTAACCGACAACATCGAGCAAGTGACAGGCGACCGCTACAAGGAACCGAATCTCGTGATGACCAATCAGCAAGGGCGGTTCACCCGAGCGATCGATCTTGGACCGGCGGCGGCCCATCGAGGGCTGGCAGTGGCGGATCTGGACGGGGATGGGTTACAAGACATCGTGACGACAGTTCTGGGGGCGAGGCCTGAACTGTGGCGGAATACGACCGAGAAGGCGGGCAATTGGATCGGGGTCGTGGTGGATCGGCAAGGCGCTCGAGTGCGGGTGGGGACTCAATGGCAAGAAACCTGGAGCGCGCGCGGGTATGCCAGTTCTGTGCATGGGCAGGCGCATTTTGGCGTCGGTGAGGCGAGCACTGTGGATGTCGAAGTGCGTTGGCCGGACGGAACCGTGACCGCGTTGAAGGATCAGAAGGTGAATCGGGTTCTGCGGGTGGGGAAACCCGCCGGCGCCCGGTAATGGCGTGTTTACCGACTGACGGTCTGGGCTTTTCGGGTGCATCAGAGATTTTGATAAGGCCGATCAAAAAAACTATCTAGCGCTGACGCCGGGTTCGTCAGATGATAGTTGATCGAGTCGGCCATGTCGGCGGCTCCACTACTCCTTGTTCGAGGACAGACAACCATGAAGTTGGTACGGCTGATGGCCGCCGCTTGCGCGGCGTTGCCTTTGTTGAATGCGCAGTCCCAGGCGGCGCTGGAAGCGGAGATCGCGAAGCTAAAGACCGCGGTTGCGGCAGCGCAGACTTCGGGCGACAACGCGTGGATGTTGACGGCGGCTGCGCTGGTGTTGATGATGACTGGACCGGGCTTGGCATTGTTTTATTGCGGCCTCGTCCGGAGGAAGAACGTCCTCGGCACGATGATGCACAGTTTTATCATGATGGCGGTGATCACTCTGCTATGGGCGGCGGTTGGATATAGCCTTGTGTTTGGAAGCGGCAATCCCGTGATCGGAAGTTTCGAGTTCGCGTTCCTGAAGGGAGTGGGCAGCGCGCCGAACACCGACTACGCGCCGACGATTCCGCACTTGACGTTCATGGTCTATCAGATGATGTTCGCGGTGATCTCGCCGGCGCTGATTACGGGCGCTTATGCGGAGCGGGTGAAATTCAATGCCCTGCTCGTGTATTCCATCGGTTGGGCGTTCCTGGTGTACTTCCCGGTCGCGCACATGGTTTGGGGAAAGGGCGGTTACTTCAACGCGTATCTCGGCGGCGCGATTCCGGTGTTCGACTTCGCGGGCGGCACGGTGGTGCATATTACGACGGGTATTTCGGCGTTGGTTTGCGCCTTGGTGATCGGCCCCAGAAACGGCTATCCGAACGAACCGATGAAGCCGCACAGCCTGGTCCTGAGTTTTACGGGTGCGTGTTTGCTGTGGGTGGGCTGGTTCGGGTTTAACGCGGGATCGGCGCTGGCGGCCAACGGGCTGGCATCGAGCGCCTTCGTGACGACGCACCTTGGTTCAGCGGCGGGCGCGTTGGGGTGGTTGATCGCGGAAAAGATTAAGATGGGACGGCCAAGCGCGCTGGGCGCGATCTCAGGCTCGGTGGCTGGGCTGGCCACGGTGACGCAGGGCGCGGGTTTCGTCTCTCCGTTCGCGGGCGCGGTGTATGGACTGGCTGGCGGTTTGATCTGCTTTTACATGGTGGCAATCGTCAAGAACAAGTTTGGGTATGACGATTCGCTCGATGCATTCGGCGTGCACGGAATCGGCGGCATCATCGGCGCTACGCTGACGGGCGTGTTCGCGACTAACGTTGTGAACGATGCGTTGAAATTGGCCAACGGACAGGCGGCGCCCCTTGGGCTGGTCGATGGGAACTCGGCGCAGATTGGGAATCAGTTAATCGGCGCGGTGGTGGCAATTGCATTCGCTGTGATCGGCAGCTATATCGCATTGATGATTGCGAAGATCACTTGCGGCGGACTGCGCCTGGATGCGCGCGAGGAGTCCCAAGGCATGGATCTGGCGATTCATGGTGAAGAAGGATACAATTTGGAAGCCTAGCGCCATGAAAAAAATCGAAGCGATCATACAACCCTTCAAGCTCAACGAGGTGAAGGATGCGTTGAAAGACATCGGAATCGACGGGATGACGGTGACCGAGGTTCGCGGCCACGGCCGCCAGAAAGGACACACCGAGGTGTATCGCGGCCGAGAGTATCAGGTCGATTTGATACCGAAGGTGAAGCTCGAAATGGTTGTGGCTTCTGAGCGATCCGAAGAGGTCATCGGAACAATCGTGAAGTCTGCAAAGACCGGCAAGATCGGAGACGGCAAAATTTTTGTCTACGACCTTGGCGATGCGATTCGGATTCGCAACGACGAGCGCGGCGACGCAGCCCTCTAGCTACCTGGCCCAATAGCGCGCGTAGGGCGGCGCGCCGGGTTGGGCGGCGGCGATATTGTCGGCTTCTTCAGTGATGGCGGTGTCGGGGCCGTTGGGGAATTGATAGCGGCGCACGAATTCGTCTTCCATTTCGAGACCCCAGCCGGGCGCGGATGGAAGTTGATAGCGACCGTCTTTCACGACCAGAGGATTCTTGAAGACGCCGGCTTGGAGGAATTCGAGGTATTCGAGCCACCGGCCGTCGCTGCCAAACCATGCCTGATCGAAAATCGACATCGCGCCGACGAGTTGTCCAAGGCCGATGCCACCGCTATGCGGGCAGACCGGTACGTTGAACTTTGCAGCCATGGCGACGATGGCGAAGAGTTCGTTGACGCCGCCAACCCGCGCGCCGTCGATTTGGCAGTGCGTGAGGCCGCCGCCCGCCAAGAGTTGCTTGAAGGTCACGGCGTCGGGGGCTTGTTCGCCGCCAGCGACACCGACGTCATAAGGCGCGAGGGCTTCGCGGAGTTTGATGTAGCCAGCGACATCGTTGTAGGCGATGGCTTCTTCAATGAAGAGCAGCTTGTATTCGGCGAGCTCCTTCATGTAGCTGGCGGCGTTGTGCCAGTCGCCTAGGTTTTGATTGGCGTCGGTGAGCAGGAGCGCATCGGGACCAGTCGATTCGCGGATGGCGTTCAGCATACGGCGGTCTTCGTCGAGCGCCCGGGAGCGATCATACTGTTGACCGCGGCCGACCTTCGCCTTAAAGGCGCGCGTGCCCGCTTTGTAGAGGCCGCCGCAGAGCTCGCGCACTTCGTCGAGCGGGCGGCCGGACCAGCCAGCGGTGCTGTAGACGCGTACGCCCTTCGCCTGGAGACGCTCCATGTCCGGTTTGCGCGAGTTCAACATCTCGAGCAATTCGTCTTCGGTGAGCGCATCGCGCAGGTGATGGAAATCGATGGACTGAACGATCTTTTCTGGCGAGAGCGACGTGAGCAGTTTCCACATCGGCACGCCGTCAAGTTTGGCCCAGAGATCCCAGAGCGCATTGACGATTCCGCCGACGGCCATGCGGTACGTGCCAAGAGCGAGCCAGCGGAGTTGGTGATGCTCGGCGAGCGATTGGGCAAAAAGGCCGGGCTCTTCGATGAATTCGTTCAGATCGCGGCCGACGACGAAGCGTTCGAGGGCTTCGATGGCGGCCTTCTGAATTTGCGTGCCGTCACCGATTGTGAACACGAGCGAACGGCCTTCGAGGCCCGTGTCGGTGCGCAGAATCGGAATCGCGCACGAATAATTCGGCGCGAGATGGCGGGGATCGGAACCGGCCATGCCGAGGCGGACGGTGGGGTAGCGGAGGTCCAAGACCTCAAGCGAACGGATGATGTGCTTCAACGGTTGAGTCCAGAGATGTTGTTGGTGAATTGAAATAGAGATTTGCCGGCGGTGATGTAGAGGGTCTTGTTGTCGGGCCCGCCGAACGCGGTATTGGTGATGGTGTCTTCGGCAATGGGGACAAAACGCAGCAGCTTGCCCGCTGGCGAAATAACATAAACGCCGCATTTTGTATCGAGCGTTTCCTTGGTGCCTCGGAGTTTGTGGAGACCAGCGGCGGCGTAAATGTTTCCGTCTTTATCGATGGCCATTCCATCGGCGCTGCGGCCGGGGAAAAAGTTGTAGTGGACGCGCATGTTCGACAGCGCGCCTTCGGGAGAGAGATCGAACGCGCGAATGGCGCGCGTGCCTTTTTCCGTCTTGTTGGCTTCGATGATGTAGAACGTCTTATCGTCGGGCGAGATCATGGGACCGTTGGGCCATTCGGTATCGGGCGCGGTGAGGAGGCGCGTAATCTTGCCGTCGGTATCGATGCGGTAGATGCCCGGCACGCCGGTGGCGTTCTTCGGTTTGGCGGGAGCTTGCGAAGTGGCGTCGGGAGCGGGGTCGGTGAAATAGAGTCGCCCTTTGCCGTCGATGGTGACGTCATTGGGAGCGTTGAATGTTTTGCCTTCGAACTCGGCTGCGATGACTTCGACTTTGCCGGTCTTCATGTCGGTGCGCGTTACGCGCGGGCTGTTGTGTTCGGGATCGGAACCCTCGCAAGCGATGAGGCGTCCTTCGGCATCGAAGAGCAGGCCGTTGGCGCGATTGGAATCGGCGCGGAAGACCTCGTGCTTCTTGGCCTTCGGGTCGTGACGCATGATGCGGTTGTTAGCGACGTCCGTGAAATACATCCACCCGTCCGGGCCTTGCGCAGGGCCTTCAGTGAAGGCGACGCTGGCGGCCGTGGTGACTTCGGGTTCGGGCTCTTTGCTGGCGGATTGGGGTTTTTCGTTGCAGGCAGTCAACAAGACCATCACGGAAATGACGAACACTCGTTTCATATCGATGGAGGTTATCACGGCTCGCGGATGTCGAGGTGTTGGCGGGTCTTGACGTTCGTCAGGCTCTGCTTCTTTCCGTTAGGCCATTCGATGTCGATTCTGTCGACGACGGTCCTGTCGCCGAGACCGAAGAGGAGGGCGAGATCGCTTTGGCTGCAGTAGCTCGAACCGCTGTGGATGGTCTGCCATTGCGCGCCAATGCGGACGACTGCGCCTAGAGCCGATGCGTTTCCCGTAAAACGGAATGACAGGTAATTGTTCTTATTTCCGCCGTCGTTGCGGTAGAGCACGGCAGGGCCGTGATTGTTGGAAATGAGAACGTCGAGGTCGCCATCGCGGTCGAAGTCGGCGTAGGCGGCGCCGCGCGCGACCAGTGGTTTGGCGAAGCCTGCGGCCTTTGATACGTCGACGAAGCGGCTCTTGCCTTCGTTGCGGAACAACAGCGGGAGTTGCTTGTAAGCAACCTTGGGCTGCACTCGGCCGATGTCTTCGTCGATGTGGCCGTTGGCTGCGAAGACGTCGGGGCGGCCGTCGAGATCGTAGTCGAAGAAGAACACGCCAAAGGCGAGCGACAACAAACTAGCACGACCGATGGGACTGCGCGGGGCTTCATCGACAAAAAGACCGTTGCCTTCGTTGTGATAGAGGCCGAGCATTTGATTCGAAAAATTGCCGACGAGGATGTGGGCGCGCCCGCTGCGATCGTGGTCGATGGCGTCGACGCCCATGGCGCCGCGCGCGACGCCGTCTTCACTGAAGGCAACGCCTGCTTGCACGGCGACATCAGTGAATGTGCCGTTCTTATTGTTGCGGTAGAGCTTGTTGGGTTGGGTATCGTTGGCGATGAATAGATCGGAGTAGCCGTCGTTGTTGAAGTCGACGACTGCGATGCCGAGAGACTTGCTCTTCGGATCGGAGACGCCAGCCTTTGCCGAGACGTCTTCGAACTTGCCGTTGCCCAGGTTTCGGTAGAGCTTGCTCGCGAGGCCTTTGTAGCTTTCGGGTGTGCAATAGGATTTCGCCGAGCCGTCGAGCGAGCAGAAGACATCGCCCTGCGCGGTCCACTGGACGTAGTTGGCGACGAAGAGATCGGCGCGGCCGTCTTTGTCGTAATCGAAGAATGCCGCGCTCGACGGGAAGCCCTTGTTGTTGATGCCGCTAGCAGCCGTGATGTCTTTGAATTTGAAGTTGCCTTCGTTGCGGTAGATACGATCGCCTTCGAGGGCCGTGATGTAAATGTCGTCGCGGCCGTCGTTATCGACGTCCGCGAAGGCGATGCCGAGACCGTAGACCTCAACGTCGAGGCCGCTGCCTCTTGTCACGTCGGTGAAAGTACCGTTCTTGTTGTTGCGGTAGATGGCGTGGGTTGACCGGCGGCCGCGCGGGGTCCAGTCGCGGCTGTTGACGAAGACGAGGTCGGGGAAGCCGTCCCCATCGGCGTCAATGAAGGCGCAGCCGCTGCCCATGGTTTCGGGTAGCCAGCGTTTCCCTGCCTTGCCGGCGTTGTGTGTAAACGTAATGCCGGCTGCTTTTGTAATGTCGGTGAACTGGACCGCTTGGCCGCAAAGGACGGCGGCGGAGAAGAGGAATAATTTCACTTGCTGGACTCGTGATCGTGGATCATCTGGCGTTCGTTGTTGTCTTCAGGCTTTAGCAGGCGCGGCTTCTGCGTGATGGCCTGCGCGGATTCGTCGGCCTTGAACCGCTGAAAGAGTTTTTGTTCGCGTTCGGCGCTGGCGGTATCGCCGAGGCCACGATAGGCAAGCATCAATGTATAGTGCGCTTGCACGTCTTCGGGATCAACGGACAGAACACGTTTGCCGGCGGCGACGCTAGCTTGATAGTCTCGCTTCAAGAACTGAATGCGGGCGATTTGGTTCTGGGCAACACGATCGCGCGGGTACTGCGCGACAACCTTGTCGAGGCTCTTCAAAGCGGCGTCGTAGTCACCGTCGGCCTTTTGTACCATGGCGTTGAAAAAGTGAGCGCGGGCGAGGTCGGGCGAAAGTGTTAGCGCTTTGGCGAGGAACGGCTTGGCGGCGTCGGTTTCGCCTTCTTGAATCAAGGCGCGGGCTACGTTGATCCAGCCGTCGGCGTATTCTGGCTCGGCTTCGGTGACGCGGCGGAAAGCGTATTCGGCGCCTTTCAAATCGCCTTGCAGCAACATTCCGATTCCCCAATCGTTCCAGCGTTCACGGCTTTTTTTGTCGGCGACTGACTTCCATTGCGACGGAGTGTCGGCGATTTTGAGATTGGCGGTGGCCTGAGCCATGGTGACGATTGGAAGATCGGGTGTTTTGTCTTTGAACTGCTCGTAGGCGAACTGGGTATAGTAGTGCGAAAACTTGCGGTGGTTCAACTTCGCGGTGAAGGCGATCGGGCCTTTGGCGTCTTTCGGAATTCGGACTTTGTAGTGGACGGTGTCGGCGGCGCCTGGAGGGATGAGCCGCACGTACATCGTACTGCGTGCCTGCCAGGCGTTGCGTTTGTTGATGTGGTCGCCGTTTTCGTCGAGCAGGTAGGAACGGTAGAAATGCGCGGCGGGATCGACGGGGCCTTTGCCGTTGTCCTGGACGGCGCCATTGATGAACACGGTCTTGCCGATTGCGTCCTTCCCTTCGAGTTCGAGCCAGATGTCGAAGGCGTCGACGGTGCCGCCGGGGAAGAAATGGCCGATGCGGCGGGTGCGGACGACTACGTCGAGGCGCACGGTGTCGCCCGGCTTGAAGGTGGTTGGCGATTGATCGATAGGCGCAGCGACATCACCAACCTCGCGAAGGAAGACCTGGGTGTTTTGTTCAGCTTCTTCGCCGACTGCGAAGGTCGTCATGGCTTGCTGCGCGGCATCGCCGGCGCGTTTTTGTGCGGCGTGTTTTTCCTCTTTGAACGCGGAGGCCGCGAAGATATCGACGGTGATGAAGCCGGACTTCAAGAAGTTCTCAGTGGCTTCGAGTTGCTTGGCGTCCTTGTTAACGTGCGCGACAGCGGTGTTGGCGGCGGGGAATCTATGGCTATGAACTCTGCCGTCGATATTGCCGGGATCGTTCGAAGCGACCAACGGCATATGGCAGTCGTTGCAGGTCTGCGATTTCGGCGGGTAGTAGAAGCTGCGCGCGCCTTGGCCGCTAACGCCGGAAGCTTGCCAGTTGTCGTAATCGTTGAAGCCCCGCAGCCAGCGGTAGTTGTTGACGGGGACGTCGAGATGGACCTTGTGGCACGTCGAACAATACTCTGCGCTGTCTTTGCGCATGAAAGGCTTCATGAAGGTTTTGCGGTGCGGCTCGGGATCGAGGTAGGTGAGGAAATAGTCGAGCGCACGGATGTATTTGTTACGGCTCGAGGCGAGTTCGTGAAGCGGCGGGTAATCGATGGTGAAGCCGCCATTGCCCATCGAAGAATCGACATGCGAGATGGAATGGCACGACATGCAGCCGAGGCCGTTCTGCGCTTCGGGGGTGTCAACCTGTTCCTTTATCGGCTTGTCGAAGCGGCCATTAAAGAAGACGGCGTGATCGTGGCAACCCGCGCACCATTTGCTCGGCTTGGTGCCGGCGTGGTCCTGCATGTACTCGATGGACTTGCGATAGAACTGATTGTTGAAGCTCGCGAAGTGGTGCATCGAGGAGTTCCACTGTTCGTAGATATCTTTGTGGCATTCGCCGCAAAGTTTGGAGTCCATGAAGAAGTCCGACGGGATCGTCGTCTTGACGTTTGTTGTGGAACTTGAGGGCCAAAACGGGCTTTTCGGGCCGTCGCCTTCTTCTTCCATCGAGAGCGGTACGACCTGCGGGTTGACGATGCGCGCTTCTCTGACCGGGCGCAGCGCGAGGCCAAGGCCGGCGAGTGTCAGCACGGCGACGGCGGTTCGAACTCGAGGGAACGTCATCGCGGCGGCGATGGCGGCGAGTACTCCGACCGCGATGTGCGCCCAGAGGAATTTTTGATTCGGCGTGGTCGCACCCATGACGGTGAGATACGCGCCAGTGGCTGCGACGACAAGTGCGAGAGCTCGTTGCCAGTTCGGAATGAACTTCAGAGCAAGTACGAAGACCAGCGCGCCGAGCACGACGTGCATCAGCACATTGCCCATGTAGAAGATGCTGGCTTCCGCGAATGCGCCGATGTAGGCGGTATTTAGGAGTAACGCGACGAAGAGCAGTGCGAGGATGCGGTTCATCGTTGAGTAATCAGCGGACGGAGTAAGCGGAGCGCGGGGCGGGTGTTGTATTGTTTGATCCAGTCGCCGCCGGGATGCGGTTCGCTCGCGCTGTAGGGGTATTGGCTCATGCCGTGATGCGGAAGGGGATCGACGGTGTTTGAAAACGCAGTGTTCGGGTCGCGGTCTTTGGCCCAACCGTCGACTTTCAGGATGTACTCGCGTTGGAAGCCGGGTTTGACCGGGGGCAGGTTCGCGTCGAAGAGCAACCTCAACTCATCGCCG
This sequence comes from Acidobacteriota bacterium, assembly GCA_016871135.1. Lineage (GTDB taxonomy): Bacteria > Acidobacteriota > Terriglobia > Bryobacterales > Bryobacteraceae. Next base: position 16,771 of record VFZQ01000004.1, read on the forward strand.
CTGCCCATGATGGTGAGATTGTCGTCGATGTCGTTGAGCAGCGGTTTGACTTCGCCGTATCGGGTATAGAGACCGGGCGTGGGGTTCCACATCGAAGTCGCTTCGACCCGACCATAGTGAAATCTTTCCGGCTCTTTGCGCTGCGGGTGAATAGTGACGGCGCTGAAACCACGGAACCGCAAAGAAGCACTGCTCAACTTCGCAGCATGAATCGTTGTCTGGGGTTCGGATACGTCTGGCGTTAGGAAGACATCGTTCCAGTGCACGTCGAGATTCGTGTCGATGCGGAGGCGCGTCGAGGGCAGTTCGCCGAGTTCGGCGACGATCGACTTTGGCTTGCCGGCGGGGATACCCATGTCTTCAACGATTGTGATCCACGAGCCATCGGGCTTTTGCGCTTCGAGTTTCGGGAAGCGCAGTTGCTGATCGCGTGTTTGCGCGGATTGCAAAAACGTCGAGCCATCGGCCCAGTCGACCCAACCGTGGAGAACGAGCATCGAACGCTTCGGCGGAGCGACTCCGAAGTCGAAGACATTGCCGTCGCGTTTTGCGTTCCACTTAGTACGCGCGGCGTAGAGCTTGAAGTCAGGGAAAGGCGGGGCTTTAAATTTGTCGCTGACGTAAAGCGACTCGCCGATTGGATGATCGACTGCAAGCAGTTTCACTTGATCGAGGTAGGCGACTTCGCTCAACTCTTCGGTGATGCGGATTTCGAAGAGGCCGTCTTTTTCACGCAGCGCGGAGGCGGGGATCTGAATATGTTCGTCGTGATCGACCGGGAAGTACTGGCCATCGCCGGACGATGCGCCGAGCGGGGCGACACCGAGAACGTCGGAGATGTATTCAAACTCGCGGCCGTTCCAGGTCCAGATATGCGGACACGAGCCGGAGAGCCTTTGGGCTTCTTTGTAGACGTAGGCCTTGTTGGCGGCTTGATGGACTTCGCCTTGAATGAGGCCATTGGGCCAGGTGATTCGAACGGTGTCGGCTTCTTTGGCCGCGCCCAGTGAAAACGTCAGCGGGGCGCCGGTGTAGAAACGCTTCTGGTAGATGCGCCCGGCCTTCACTTCGACTTCGGCGGCATAAGCGAGCTTGGGATTCTTGACGCCTTCGAGTTGCACGGTGATCCAGTTGCCGCGCGGTGTTGTCGTGTTGAGGCGGCGAATTAGGGAGTTTCCGTTTATGACCCATTGATCGACGCGACCGTCGCGGTCGATGTCGTCGGCCACGGCGTTGCGGAGTTCTTCCAAACGGCCATCACCGTTGAAGTCGGCGGCATCGGAGTAGTCACCGTGAATGGCGTACAGGCCCTTGTTTGCCAAGTCACGCGGCGGGGCTAGAGTTCTGGCTTCGGCCTTTGGCGATGTGAATTTTCCGCCGAGTTGATCGCGGTGAAGAATAGTTGTCCCGTCGGCGTAGTGGATGGCGACGTCGGTCGCTTTGGAGTCCGGCTCTTCCCGCAACGCATAGGCGTATTGCGCGGCGCGTTGGGCAAAAGGCCAAGGCTGCAAGTTGAAGCCACGGTCGCCTTCGTTACGGAGAAGTCTCGACTGCGCCCCGAGCAGCACGAGGTCAAGATCGTTGTCATGATCGTAGTCGAGCCAGAACGTGGACGTGTAGCTAGATTTGTCGAGCAGCCGCGCGGCGCCATTTTGATGGAGCTCCACGCCGCGAATAGATAGAACGGCGAAGTCTTCCACGCCGTCGTTATTGGCGTCGCCTGCGGCGGCGGCAAAACCAGAAGCCTTCCAGCGCGTAGAGCCGTCGCGGTTCAATACGATGACGCCGCTTTTCGAAGCGAGAAGCAGGCCGTTGGCGAGAACCTGCATGCGAGCCGTAGTGGGATCGATGACGAGTCCGGCGACGGGAGCGTCGCGAAAGGTCGCAGCAACTTTAGATGGCGAGGCGGCGGGTTCGACTTCGTCGAAGATCTCCGAGAACCAGGACCATTCGAGGTCTTCAGGAACAGCTTCGCCTTCCTTCTCTTTCTTCAGGCGCTGGAAGATCTCAAGTTCTTTCTTGGCGTCTTCCGTCTTACCGGATTGGCGGAAAAGATTGAAGAGCTGGAAGTGCGGGCCGAAGAGGCGAGGATCGAGTTCGGTTGTTTTCCGGAATGCGGCAATCGCACCAGTGATGTCGCCATTCTGTTTTAGCAGCACGCCGAGGTTATAGTGACCGGGAGGATCGTTGGGCGCGAGGACGACGAATTTGCGGATCTGCGCCAGGGCCTTGTCGGTCTCGCCGAACTTCTTCCACTGAATGCCGAGGTTGAACCAGGTGTGGGGAATATCGGGCTTTTCTCTCTGCACTCGTTCGAGTTCGGCCATGCCTTCTTTTGTCGCGCCCGAGCGCAGCAACGCTAGGCCGTAGTTGAGTCGGTCCTTGGGATCGCGCGGATTCATCGCGACGGCCTTAGCGAATTCGACGACGGCTTCTTTGTGCGTCGTGGGATTTTCGTAGAATGCTTTGCCGAGGTTGCGAATCGCGGCAAGGCGATCGGCGTTGGTCACGGCGGGTTGCGCGGCGGCGAGCCACGCGAAGGCAAAAAGAAAAAGGCGCGGGTACAAGCCCATTAATAGGATTATACCCGCGCCTTGTAGTTGATGTTGTTAACGGACCGGCATCAACACGGTGTTGGAGGCCACGCTGTTGATGCGCAATTGCACAGGAGCATTGCCGGCAGCCACATTGCGGGGCATCTGGAACAGCGTCACGTAGAAGCCGGGCAAACCGGGAACGACTGTGGTTCCGGCGACGGTCGCCGTCTGCCCACCAACGGTGAGCGTAACGCCTGCTCCGACGACATTTGGAGCGATGGGGATCTCGCCGGTTGCAAGGGCGGGCGTCGTTTGGCCAAGGCCAGTGGAGAGAAGTGCGAGAGCTTCGCCGGCGCGGGCGGGCGCGTTTTGACGTACGAGTTCTAGATTATCGGCTCGAACCACGATAGCGCCCTCTGTGTCGAAGAAAAGCGCCTGCGCCTGCGCGGCGACGGTGGTCTTGACAGCGGTCGAGGAACCGTTGCCGGTTTTGACGACAACGTCTTGCTCGCCGACCGGCGCGTCGACCGGTACCATCGCGACGATATAGTCGGGCGGATTATTGGCAGCGATCGTGCCCATTGCCACGATCGGCGCGGCGCGTCCGGCAACGGTGACGCTGGTACCGTTCAGAGCCGACGGCATGCGAAGACCTTCCATGCCGCCAACGTTGGCGCCAATTTTCATGAGATCGCGGCCGAAGATCGTGAATTGACCGGCGGGAGCGATGGCGCGGGTGTTGACATCGCTGACAGCGGAAATGACCAAGCTTACCTGAGGCGCACGCGTGTTCTCAGCGCCCAATTGCGCGCGAACAGCGCCACCGGCGTTGGCCATCGTGTGCAGATTGATGTAGTGATTTTCGGGCGAAGCGACCAGGGAGTTGAGAGCCGCGAGCGCGTTTCCGCCTCCGAGATTGACCGAGCGCGTGATGTTGCCAAAGCCAGTGGGACTATCGAAGGCGGCAAGCGCGGAGTTGATCGACACGCCGCCATTGGAGCCTGCCTTGGCGTCGTGAATGTGAAGACCGGTGAAGCGGGTATCCGCCGGGAAGCGGTGATTGAGGTCGAAGGTCGCGACACCGGCGACAATCGCGCCGTCGGCTCCGCGTAATGCGTTGACGACGAAGTTGCCGATCGCGGAGGCTTCAAGACCGGTGATGGCGGGAACCTCGTTGGCGGGCGACATCGAAACGGGAATATTCAAAGTTTCGGTGCGTGTAAGCTGCGAACGCATCACGCCGCCTGGGAAGCGGGTGGAGTGAATGTTGATATAGAAAGCCTCGGCGGCATCGAAAACACCGTCGAGCGCAAGCGAGGCCGGAGTTCCGGCGGGTACTTCAACGCGGCGCGTGATGTTGCCGCTGCCGCTGTCCGGGGAAACGACTGAGCTGGCGGCGGTGATGCCGGTGTTGATCAGAACTGGGCCGTTGGCAGTCGCCAAGCCTTGATGAATATGAAGACCGGTGAACGTCGTAGGTTCGGGGACAGTGTAGTCGACGCTGAAGGTGGCGGCGCCGCCGATGTAGCGCGCGTTGGTATAAGCCCGCACGATTTCCACTGATCCCGTGGCAGTGCCGGAGAAGTCGTTGATGGCAGGGACTTCCTTCGTTGGCAGCATGCGGCCCATGACGATATGGCGTTCGGCGCGATGAAGTTGGCCGCGCAGGATGCCGCCGGCGTAGACGGTGGTGTGGAGGTTGACGTAGTAGCCAGCCGGGTTGTCGAACATGCCACGTAAAGCGGCGACGCCCGCTTCGTTGGTACCGATGACCTGCGCCTGACGTTCGATTATGCCTCGCGCGTTTGCGACGGTGAGCGAGTTAGCGCCCGCCGCGATGCCGGTGTTGATGACCACGCCCGCATTTACGCCAACCGGGCCATTGTGAACATGGAGGCCGGTGACGGTCGGAGTGTCGGGGAAGTTGTGATAGACGACAAAATCGGCCGAGCCGGAGACGATTTGGCCTTGGGCGTTGCGCATAACGTGCGCATAGAGAACGGCGGTGCCGGAGGCGTCATAACCGGTGACGGCGGGGACTTCGTTGGGCGGGGAGAGAGCGGCGACAAATACCGCGGTTTCGGCGCTCTGGGCGTACGCGCTTACTGCGCACGCTGCGAGCGTAAGGAAGATTTTTTCATAGGTTGGAGTGCTCCGTTTGTAACGATACTCTAAACCGCGTTGAACTGCGCGGTTGTAGCGCAGAATTAACATGTCGCTCGGCGGATCGCGTCCTTCCAACCCGACCAAAGCGCATCACGTTCGGATGCCGGCATTTGCGGCTCGAATCGTCTATCCGCACGCCAAAATGCGTTGACTTCGTCCACGGATTTCCAGTAGCCAGTGGCAAGGCCGGCGAGGAACGCCGCGCCAAGCGCTGTTGTTTCGGCATCCGCGGGGCGAACGACAGGGGTGTCGAGGATATCGGCTTGGAACTGCATCAGGAAATTGTTAGAGGCTGCACCACCATCGACACGCAATTCAGCGAGTTTGGCGCCGCTGTCGGATTCCATTGCCTCGATGAGCTCGCGTGTTTGATAGGCCATCGATTCAAGAGTTGCGCGTACGACTTCGGCACGGCCCGTGCCGAGCGTCATGCCGCAAAGCAGGCTGCGGGCTTCGGAGTTCCAGTGCGGAGAGCCGAGACCAACGAACGCAGGAACGAGATAGACGCCGCCTGTCGACGAGATCGACTGCGCGATGGCCTCGGTTTCGGGGGCGTTCGGAACGATTTGCAGTTTGTCACGCAGCCACTGCACGGCGGCGCCTGCGATGAAAATGCTGCCCTCGACGGCGAACTGCGCTGCAGTCGTGGCTGAGGCCGCGCGTGTGGCGAGTAGCTTGTTTTTCGAAACGGGACGATCGCCGCCGGTGTGAAGAAGCGCGAAGCAACCGGTGCCGTAAGTGTTCTTGGAAAGGCCCTTCGAAAAACAGGCTTGCCCGGCGAGCGCGGCTTGTTGATCGCCCGCAATACCGGCGATTGGAACTTCGGCGCCGAAGACATCGCCGCTGGTGTGGCCGATGAGCGCGGAACTGGCGACAACGTTCGGCATCATCGCGCGGGGTACGCCAATGAGTTTTAGCATGTCGTCGTCCCAATCGCCGCCGGCGAGATCGAAGAGCATGGTCCGCGAGGCGTTGGTGGGATCGGTGGCATGCACGCGGCCACCGGTGAGTTTCCAGATGAGCCACGTGTCGATGTTGCCAAACAGGAGGTCACCCGCAGCCACTTTTGCTCGCGCGCCGAAAACATTGTCGAGTATCCACGCGATCTTGGTGCCGGAGAAATACGCGTCGACTACGAGGCCTGTTTTGGCCGTGATCGCATCCGCTTGCGGGGCGAGTTCTTTGCATCGCGCAGCGGTGCGGCGGCATTGCCAGACGATAGCGGGCGCGATGGGTTCGCCGGTATGGCGATCCCAAACGACAGTGGTCTCGCGCTGGTTCGTGATACCGATGGCGGCGATGTCGCCGGGCTTTACACCGGCTTGCGCGAGGGTCTCTTTGACAGAGTCGATCTGCGCGGTCCAGATTTGGTTGGCGTCCTGCTCAACCCAGCCGGGATTGGGGAAGCGCGGGACCGTTGCGGCCGACCTCATGGCCACACGGCGGGCCTCGCGGTCGTAGAGCGCGGCGCGCGCGGAAGTAGTTCCTTCGTCGAGAGAGAGAATATAGGCCATTGGGGAGATTATAATGGGGAGATATGTTCTTTCGCCGGGAACCGGAACGCAAACTTACCTACTCTGATCGTTTGAGCGCGGCACGAAGCGCTGGATTTGCCGTCGACGGCAACCTCGTCACGCGGCGTGGACTCGGCTGCGCAATCGCCGAAGGCGCCGACGGACTGCCGGAACTCGGCGAAGCCGGTTTGCTTGTGCATGACAAGGAAGTAGCGCGCCTGGTGCACGGCGGCTATCAGATGTTTTTCGTCACCCGCGATGGGCACAAGCACGCGGCGTTGGCGGATCATCTGAAAGCGCTGCATGCATTTACCGAAGACCTCGTCGAGGCGCTCGGGATTACCTCGCACTACAACACGGGCTTGGGATCAACTTGCACGGGTCACTTGTACGACCGCGTGAAGGGTCGCGAACACGCGCACTAAACGCCGTCGATGGGTGTGACACTGCCGATCTTGCCTTTCAGGACGCGGTCCGCTAGTGCGACAGGTATTCAGACGGCAAGGAACGCAAGCCAGTCGTCGAGGGCTGAGGGAATGAATCCGTTCGACATTTCGCCTTTGACTGCGGCCTCAATCCGCCGAAGGCTGCTGTCGGCCAACGGATGAACTCTTGCCTTGGCCAGAGCAATTTGGGCGAGGCACTTCTGTTTGTCGCCACGGACGAATGCATGAAGGGCATGCATCCCTTCCCCCGCATTGGCCGGAGGCGCGTCGATGAGGGCGGAGAGGATGACGAACTCGACCGTCGATGGCGATACCCGCTGGCGAAGCGTTCTGGCCCCCGCAAAATCTCTGGCGTGTAGCTTGCTCAGCGCGAGAAAGAACGGAGCTCGCGGATGAGACGATTTCTCCAACTCCGCGAGTGCGGCGTCACGCTGTTTTGTACGCCAAAGCCACAGCGCTTTCGTCAAGCCGTCATCCGTCTGTTTCGCCAACATGGCTTCGGCACTGGCTCTATCGCCTGCCAGAGCGAAGGCTTCGGCAGCTTTGTCGATCCCGTTGGCGGCGGCGTAGCTTCGTGCGGCAGCGGCGTAGTCGCCGAAGTAATAGGCGACGTCGCCTGCGGTGTCGAGGAACCGTGGATCGGCCGGAGCGCCCTGCAAAGCGCGCGCGACGAAGTTCTCGGCTGTTCTCCGATCGCCGCTGAAGGCGGCGGCATAAGCGGCTTCATTGGCCACTTCGGGGTTGGGACCGGGGGCAAGTAGGCGCTCGTAGATGGCAATAGCCGCATTGAAGCGGCGAACTTCGACGGCGGCGGCCGCCGCTCGCTGCTGCGTCTGAAAGTCGGCCGGTGCAATTTGGGCAAGTCTCTCGAACGCTTCGGCGGTCTTGGTTTTGTCCCGCTGAAGAACGGCTCGGAGCACGTCCAGTCGCGCGATGTCGACAGGCCGCCACCCCGACGTATTCGCCTCGCTAATTAAAGCGAGGCCACGTGCCGAATTCGTGGAAGCGGCGTGTTCAACGCGGGCGATCCAAACCGGGCCGTAACTTCGAAACGCCTCGGCAGCCGATCGCCAGTCCTCTTCGGTGGCCGCCTGGCGCGCCTTGGCGAGAGCGAGTGCAGCGCCAGCGGGAGGCGGCGTTGCCGCGCTCGCGCCGGCGCGCGTTGCGATTTGGGCGGCTAGCGTCGCAGCGCAATGGTCGAGGGTACCCTTACACACGAGGGGTTCGGCGTTGACGGAGAGATGGAACCCGTCCGGCGCAACATAGCCGTCGACGAGCAAAGTCGCAGGAATCCCGGATAACTCGCGCTGATGGCTGGGCGTCATCGGCATGACCGAAGGCTGGGCCTCCAGCGATTGCGCGAGAGCGATGCGAAGCGCCTCCGCAACCGGTTCGCCGGGTGTGCTACGGAGATCCTCGAACGGCAAGAGAACGACGGAGCGTACGCCGGGCCCGGGGACTCTCGAACACGCGGCCATCAACAGCAGGCATCCGGCGAGGCTAGAGCGCACGCGTCTCCATCTTCATGAGTTCCTGAAACTCCGGCAAGGCGCGAAGGGCGACGAACTCCTCGTCTTCCATGAACTTGTTACGTTCTTTAAATCCCTCTTCTATGGATTTCCGTATGTAGAGCAGGGCTCGATCCTGCTGGCCGGACTTCGCATAGGTCTTGGCGAGGTAGTAGTGAAACTTGGCGCGCTCCTCAACACTGCGCTCCTGCAACAGCACGCCGTGTGAGTTCCGGTGTTCGAAGACTTCCGGGTCGAGCTCAAGCGCTTTCTGGTAGGAATCGAGAGCGTCTTTGTACTTCTTGCGAGCGAAGTACGCTGTCCCAAGATTCGAGTGTATGGACGCGGAGTTAGGGTTAAGTACGAGAGCGCGCTTATATTGCGTAACTGCCTTGCGGTAGTTTTTCTGCGCGTAGTAGACCGTGCCGAGATTGTTAATTGCTTCGGCATACTTCGGGTCGAGCTTGGCGGCCTGCTCGTACTGCTTGCGCGCTTGGGAGAGCGAGGCCATCTGGTGATAGGCGATGCCGAGTTTGTTGGCGAGGACTGGAGAGCGCGAGGCGCCGTCGCGGTAGACTTCAGCGGCTTCGCGATACATCTTGCGCGCCATGAAAATATCACCCCGCTGCTCGGCGGTGAGCACCGGCTTCATAGCGGCGGGTTCGCGCGCGGGCAGACGGAGACCGTCGTTGCTTGGCTGTTGCCCCAGGAGGACCATGGCCGCCACGGCCCAGAGGGAGGGAAACGATAAACGCATGTGTTGACCTCCTTTGCCCACAGTGTAACTCCAAACGAAGACGATTAGTTGCCGCCGTTGCGCTTGAACCAGTCGCCGATACGGCCGAACATCCCCTTCTTCTCTTCGGCTGCCGCAGGTTTCGGAGCCTCGGTTGGGGGCGGTTCTTGGCGCGCTACGACAGGACGGCGTGGACGCACCTTCACCGGCTCGGCGGACTGTTTGGCGGAAGCGGTCTCGGTTTGCGCGGTGCGCTCCGCCGGAGCGTCCCAGCTTGCGACCTGGGTGGCTCCCCTGCCCCCGGAAACTCCCGTCGGCTGCGTGCCGGTAACGAATACCTCACTACGAGCGGTCGACGCGCCCGATTGCGAGAGTAGCCCACTTGAGGGATCGACGTCCACGGAGACAACCCCATCTGGCATTGCGAACGGCGCGGCGCCGCGGTAGTCACGGTGTCCATGCGCGCGTTTCATGAACTCCGCCCAGACCGGCAGCGCCGAATGCGCGCCTTCGAGTTTTAACTCTTCGTTGTCGTCGAATCCGACCCAAACGGCGCAAATTAGTTTCGTCGTGAATCCTGCGAACCAGCCATCGTGGGAGGTCCCGGTTTTTCCGGCAGCCGGAAGATAGAACCCGCGCGACCGAATGCCGGCGCCCGTCCCGGTGCGAGTGACCTCCTCCATCATGTTGGTGGTCAGATAGGCGATACGAGGGTCGAGGACTTGGCGCTTCACCGGTTTGTAGGTGAATATCTCACCGCCGCTGTCGTCTCGGACCGAGCGCACCCAGTTTGGTTTTACGTACTGCCCTTTGTGCGAAAAGATCGTGTAACTGCCTGCCACTTCGATCGGTGTAACCTCATAGGCGCCGAGTGCGATGGATGGCGTGGCGCGGATCTGAACATTCATCCCGGCGTTCTTGGCGAGTTTTGCGACCTCGCCATATCCCACTGCTTCGGCCAATTTGACCGCGGGGATGTTCAGCGACTTCGCGAGCGCTGTGCGAAGCGTCACGTTTCCAAAGTAGTGATCGCCGTGATTGCCGGGCTCGTAGGCCTTCCCGTCGAACCAGAATGTCGTCGGTTCGTCGAGAATTGTCGATGCCGGGGTGAAGACCGTGCCGCCGCCTTCGATGGCGGTATTGAGAGCGGCCGCATAGACCAGGGGTTTGAAGCTTGAGCCGGGCTGTCGTTTGGCGACCGCGCGATTTAGCTGAGAGAGTCCGTAATGGCGACCGCCAACGAGCGCGCGAACTTCTCCGCTAGTCGCATCGATTGCTACGAGAGCGACCTGCGCACCGCCAGGATTTTGCTTCTTGCGCTTGGCGAGCGCCTTGTCGACCTCCGCCATTCCGACGCGAACGGCTTCGATGGCGTCGTGTTGCAGGTCGCGGTCCAGCGTCGTATAGACGCGATAGGAGCGGCTGGTGAAATCGTGATCGGCGAGTTGCTCGTGAAGAAAGTCGGTGACCAGATCGACGAAGTATGGGGTGTCGCCGGTGTCGGCGCCTCCCTTGACGACGTTTAACTCGGCGGCGGTGGCTTCGGCGTATTCCTTGGCCGAGATGTAACCGTTGTCGCGCATCAACTGAAGGACGACGTTGCGGCGCGCCTTGGCTCGGTCTGGCCAACGAATCGGATTCGTGTAGCTGGGCCGCTGGATCTGTCCCGCAAGGGTTGCGGCTTCTGGAAGGGTCAGCGAGCGGACATCCTTGCCGAAGTAGACCTGCGAGGCCTCGCCCAGGCCTCGGATGGCGAAACTGCCACGGCGACCGAGGTCGACCATGTTGGCGTAGTGTTCGAATATCTGCTGCTTGGTGAGCTTGTGTTCGAGGATGACCGTGATAACCGACTCTTCGATCTTGCGCGTCCAATTCTTGTCAAGCGTGAGCCAGAAGTTGCGGGAGAGCTGCATCGAAAGCGTCGATGCACCGGCGGCACGGCGGCCTTCCCTGATGTTTGTGTAAACGGACTTGGCGATACGGAGGGGATCGAAACCGGCGTGCTCAAAGAACCGTTTGTCCTCGACGGAGATGACGGCGTGGACGAGCATCTTCGGAAAGTCGTCGAAGGCGAGGACGCGGCGCTTCTCGCGTTTTTCGTCGGAAAGATGGGTGATCAGTTCGGGTTCAAGAGAGTAGGCGGTACGGGTAGTGTTATCGCGCAAGGAAACGATACTGTCGATCTTTCCTTCCTTCAGGCGTATCACGCCACCTTCATTGTCGAAGTAGGAGTCCGGACCGGGAAGAATTTCGATGGCGTCGGATCGGAGGTTGTACCAGCCCATCCGATTGGACTTCGCTTCGCCGTAGCCGGCGTTGCGAAGCGTGCGGATAATCTCGTCCTTGGAAATCTCTTCTCCGACGCTCAACTGGCGCGGGTGGGCGAAGATCATGGACGTGTCGGGGAATGGGCCGTCGCGTAGCTTCTCGTCGATTAGCGCCGAGTAGTGTATATACGTGAAAATGCCAAAAACCAGAGTCGTGACACCAACGAAAATGGCGGTGTACAGACGCCAGCGGGGCTTCGGCGCTGGCTCTTTCGGCGCCGGTGCCTTTGCCTCGGATTTTGCGAGCGGATCGCTCTTGGCCATATTCTCCCGAACACCATTTTCTCACACCAATAGCGTCGGAACGTTTACTTCTGTGAACCGGGCGTAAGGGATTCCAATTCGCGCCAGATGTCTTCGTGTTCGCGCCAATCGGGCTTCTCGCTGCCGTTGAAGTGGACCAGTTTGATATTCAGGGTGCCATGGCCATACGGACAGATGTATTCGACTTGAGGAGTACCAATCCGCAGCATCTTGTCCCAAGCGCCCGAGAGCACAGGCATTCGCAGGCGCGACAGGCAAGTCCGGCAGCGATACCGTTGATCGAGAATAATCAGGTAGATCGTACCCGCGCCAAGCAGGAAATAAGCGAAGTACGCAGTGGTCCAAGTCAGATCCTGGCCGAACTTGCGCGGCTTAAAAGTCCGGATCGCTTCCGGTTCGGGTAGCAACGCCGCCATGCCCCACCAGACGCCAGCGAACACTGCCCCGGCAATTACGAATTTTGCCATCAAGAAGAGCCAGTACTTCATACGCTATTAGACTCCGAGAGACTCGATTTGGTTGCCGAACTCCTCCAACTACTCTCAATAACGTATCGGTACGATTTTTGTTCCGCTTTAGGGCGTTGGGTCGGGAACGGCCGCAAACACCGGACGAAGGTGATACCGTATGGAGGCGATGCGAAATCGGCGGGTGCTCATCGGCGCGGCATTGTTGGTCGTTACGGTGGCGGGGGCGTCCGCATATCAGCGACGGCGCTCGTCGAATTACGAATGGGAGATGCAAAACCCGGCTGAAGATCCGCTGGACGCGTTGGAACCCGGTGAGTTTTCGTTCGCGAGGCTGCGCTATCGCTCGGCGGGCGGCTGGAGGCGGGGATCTTGGGGCACGGATGCGAACAAGGCCGAACGGGTTTTTGTTCAGGGCGTCCGGCGGCTGACACGTGTGAACGCGCGTTCGGTGGAAGAGATCATCGACGTCGAAGACGACAACATCTACAGTTGGCCATGGCTGTATGCGGTCGAAGTCGGCCATTGGCGCCTCGACGAACCGCACGCGGCAAGGTTGCGGCAATATCTGGATCGCGGCGGCTTCCTGATGGTCGACGATTTTCACGGATCGTACGAGTGGGCGGTCTTTGATGCCAGCTTACGGAAGATCTTCCCGGATCGTACGGTTGTCGATTTAGACGACCGCGACCCGATGTTCCACGTGCTTTACGACCTGAACGATCGCTTTCAGGTGCCGGGGCGGCAGTACATCTGGTCGGGTTCGACATCGGAGCGAGACGGCTACGAAGCGAAATGGCGCGCGGTGCTCGACGACAAGAATCGGGTGCAGGTGCTGATTTGCCACAACATGGATTTGGGTGATGCTTGGGAGTGGGCCGACGACCCGCAGTATCCGGAGAAGTTCGCGTCGCTGGCGTATCGGATCGGTATCAATGCCGTCGTCTACTCAATGACACACTAGCGCTCTGGGAACAAATCGCGGCGTATGCGTGTCTGATTGCGCATGGCAATGCACCTTCCATCCAAAGGCCCGTCGGCGCAGATCAACATGACGCCGCTGATCGATGTTCTGTTGGTGCTGTTGATCATATTCATGGTCATCACACCTTTGAAGCCCGTAGGCTTGGAAGCGCGGGTTTTACAAGACTCGAAGGAACTGGCGTCACCCTCGGACAATCGAGCGCTGGTTGTAACGGTACGCGACGACGGCGGCGCGGCTATCAACAACGAATGGTTCGACGCCGCGGAGTGGCCCGGCCGATTGCGCACGGCGCTGGCGCGGCGCTCGGATCGAACGGTGTTCTTCACCGCGACCGCCGGCATGGAGTTTCAATGGGTGGCGAAGGCGATCGACG
>VFZQ01000005.1 GCA_016871135.1 Acidobacteriota bacterium
CAACACGGCCGTCTTCTCATTCAATTTGTACTGCTTGCCATCGGGATTGGAGAACGTGATGGTACGGTCGACGGCATCGCGCAGATTGATCTGCCCGCCGATGACGTTGTCCCAGGTTGGGGAATTCGAGTCTTCCAGATCGGCCATGAACATCGGAGCGCCGCAGTTCAGAGCGTTGATCAGCATTTTGCGTTCGGTGGGGCCGGTGATCTCGGCGCGGCGGTCGGCCAGCGCGGGCGGGATGGGCGCGACACGCCAGTCGCCGTCACGAACGTGTTTGGTCTCCGGCAAGAAGTCCGGCAAAACGCCCGCCAGCAACTGCTGCCAGCGGACCTCGCGGGCGGCGAGCAACTCGCGGCGGCGCGATTCGAACTTATCGGAGATGGCGACGACGAAAGCGATCGCCTCGGGTGTGAGAATTTCAGCGAAGCCAGGCTTCATGGCGCCGAGAATTTGATGGGAAGACGGCATTGCCTATTCAGTGTATACGCACGATCGCCCCTGCTACAATCTCGGCGATGTCCTTTGACTTGAAGAGTTTCTTCAGCGCGCGTACCGTGGACGAAATCGCAAGCGATCTAAAGCGTGCGCATTCGAAGTTCGACAAAACGAAATTCACCGCCGAGTGTTTGCGGGGACTTGACGGGCTGGAGTTGATCGCCCGCGGCTGGCACATCGCGGAAGCGATGCGGAAGCATTTGCCGCGGCATTTCCCCGATGCCGCCCGCGTCCTGGTTCGGTCGCTTCCGGCCGACAGCACGCCACGGAGCGAAGACAAGATGGACACGTTCCGTTATCTGCCGCACACGCAGTTCGTTTCCAAGTACGGGATCGATCATTTTGAAGAAGCGATGCGCGCGCAGTACGAACTGACGCAGCGCTTTACGGCGGAGTTCAGCGTACGCGCGTTCTTCGAAAGATATCCGAGCGAAACGCACGCGCGGTTTGTGGAGTGGTCGCGCGATCCCAACGTTCACGTGCGGCGGCTTGTGTCGGAAGGCTCGCGGCCACGTCTGCCATGGGGAAGCCGCCTGCGCGCGTTCCAGGAAGATCCGTCGCCGGTGCTTGAGATATTGGAACTGCTCAAGGACGACCCCGAACTTTACGTGCGCCGCTCGGTGGCGAACAATCTGAACGACATCGCCAAGGATCATCCCGATGTCGCGATCGCGACCTGCCGGCGCTGGGCGAACGGCGATGCCAACCGGATGTGGATTGTCAATCACGCGCTGCGCAGTTTGGTGAAACAAGGGCACCCTGGCGCGTTGGGCGTGCTTGGATTCGCGAACCGAGCGAAGGTCCGTATCGACAACGTGCAGATTTCTCCTGCGCGAATCCGGCTGGGCGAGACGCTGCGTTTTTCAGTGGAAGTGATCAGCCAGTCGTCCAAGCAACAGGATCTGCTGATCGACTTCGCTGTGCACTATGTGAAAGCCAACGGCGGCACCGCGCCTAAGGTTTTCAAGCTCACGTCGATCTCGCTTCCCGCGCGGGGAACTACCGTTTTGCAAAACAGTGTTGCTTTCCGTCAGATGACCACTCGAAAGCACTACGCCGGCGAACACAAGATCGAACTGCTAATCAACGGTGCGCCGATTCCGCTGGGATCGGTTTCGTTGGAGGTGTGATGGCGGCCGAGGTGGCAAAGGCGATTTTCCAATGGTGCTTATGACGCTGGCGTAGGCCCGCGGCTACTTCTTCTTCAGCCCGACCTTTCGGATTTCGAGCTTCATCGGTGGGCCGACGTGGATTTGAAAACCGAGAAGGCCCTCCATCTTCCGGCCGGCGGTGTCGTCATCGATGAATGCCGAGACGAGTTGACCGTTGAAGATGTGCATCAACACGTTGTCGCGAGCGATGATGTGAACGGTGTTCCAGTCGTTAATTTTGATGGCACCCTTCAGGTCGTCGGCGGATTTGAGCTGCGCGAGGGTGCGCGGGCGGCCGTCGCCTTCCTTGGTGGCGACGATACCGCGCGGAGCGAGGAAGCCGCGGCCACGCTCCTCATAGAGAAGTCCTGTGTGCTGATTGATGAAGTCGAAATCCGCTTGATAACCTTTGAGCACCCACTTGCCGACCTCGGGGAGTTCCACGCTGCGATATTGAATGCCGCTATTGGTCGAGTTCATCTTCAATTCGAGTTTGAGTTCGAAGTTCGCCGGTTTGCCGCCGCGCCAGATGAGAAACGAATTCAACTTAATGGGATTGGCCGCGGTCGTCTCGCCGACGATGGTTTCGTTCTCGACGCGCCACAGTGCGGGATCACCGTCCCAACCGCTGAGCGTCTTGCCGTCGAAAATCGGCTCGAATCCAGTGCGGTCTTCGATGCTGATCGCTTCCGGCCCCGTTGGGCCGCGGCCTCCGGGAGGGCGGCCGCCTTTGGTACGGTCGGGCGGTTGCGCCAGCAACAACACGGCGGATAGGGCAAAGGCAAAGAAGGTCTTCATGGGGACTCCGTTCGACGGGTTACGGCGCCGCGGACGCGCCCCACAAACCACTCACGTCGATCGCGGTGGGATTGGGTCCGGCGGGCGTTTCGGCGACGATTTTATGCCGCTCAACGCTCAGCGCGACCACGGAATTCCGAGTGGTCAAGTATATCATTCGGCCATCGGTGGCGACTGGGCGCTGGCCCGGCGCGGCCTGGCTGCGTTGGCCGCCGATGGGGATGCGCAACTTCATGTCATGCAGCGCGCCGAGTCTATCGGCTTCCAGCACCATCAGATGCGAATTGGTCAGCACATAAGCGCGAGAACTATCAGGCAGAAAGACGGCTCCGAAACCATTGGCGATGCCAGGATACGGAACGCGGCCGGCGGCGATCAACGCGGCGCCGCGCCAGCGGTAGACATCAATAAAGCCGGAGCGATTGAGCGCGATCAGATGATCGCCGTTGGGAGAGACAGCGAGGCCGACGGGGTCACTCGCGTGTTGGCCAGACACCGGCGCGTTGAAGTGGCTATCGGTGAGTTTGCAGGTCTCGCCGATGCGAAAGACGCGGACACGTTTGGTAGCGGAGTCGCCGACCGCGATGAGGCGGGCGGAGTTGACGACCATCGATGTGGCCGCGAAGCCTGTCGTCATTCGAGTGACAACGGTGCGTTTGGCGTAAGAAACGCTCGTCAATCCGTTGGGCGTGGCGGCGATTAGACAATCGCCCGATGCGGTGAACGCGAGTTCGCGCGCTTCAGCCTGCACGGTATCGCCTGAGGGCTGCATGGTGCGCGAGTCGTAGAACTCGATGATCTTTTGGGAGGGACGGCTGACGGCGAGGAACGGGTGTTGCGGGTGGTGCTTGCTGTCGAAGGCATCGAGCGGCAGACTCGATCGTTTGTCGAGCGAAGGCCCGAAGAGATCGAGGCCTTGCGACGAAATCGTGACAACCGACAGCGATTGCGCGTTGATAGCTATGGCGGCCAACAGCAGGCGGAGCAGCATTTTACAACGCGGACCAGTCGAACGCGGGACCGACATCGAACTTATCCTTACGGAAATTTTGGTGTGAGGCGATGCCTGCGTATTTGCCAAAGAAGTCGAGATCGCATTCGGTGCGCTTGGCCGCGGGCGGGAGAGTTTTCGGAATCGCAAACGCCGCACAGAGATGATCGACTAGCGTTTTGGCGGCGGCGAACTGCGGCCTGGTGTAGGCAGCGTAGTAGTCGAAGGTGCGGTAGCTGGCCTTTACAAATTTACCGGTTTCCGTTTTGTCGCACCATTTGACGCCATAGTCTTTCGGCCACCAGTTGAGTTGATTGGGGTTGGTTGGCGACTGCTTGAGTGGGCCGACGTTGGCGATTTCGATGCCGATCGATCGCTTGTCATGCTTGTGATTGGCGCTGGCGGCGCCTTGAATGCCGAGGTGATAAGCCCAATGCGAGGGATCAAACGTTTCGTAGATCGTGCCGTCGGTGTCGATCATGTAGGCGGTGGCCACTTCGAGCGGCGAGTTGATCCACGAGTCGTAGGCGCTGCGCGCGGTGCTGCCGGCGGTGAAATGGAGAACGATCAGATCCTTGGGAAACGCCTGCGCGAAGTATTGCGATTGCGGAAGGCGAAATTTCTTGCGGTCGATGGCGGGACCGCCAGGGGTGGCGGGCGCGGGCGGCGGAAGCGGCGGCAGCGCGGCGAGGTCGGTAGTCGCTTCAGGAATCGTCAATACCTGGCCAACTTTGATCTTGTTGGGGTCGGCGATAGCGTTCGCCATCATCAGCGCATTCACGGTAAGCCCAAACTTTTTGGCGATTGTGGAGAGCGTGTTGCCGCTCTGAACCGTATATTGAGGCATTCGACTCACGCTACCACAGGGGCGGCATTGGTAGAATAGGCGTTTCTATGAGCACTCTTGTCGTCACCTTCGGTGAGATCATGTTGCGCCTGGCGCCCCCAGGCTTTGAACGTTTCCTGCAGTCGCCGCAATTTCTGGCGACGTTTGGAGGCGGCGAGGCGAATGTCGCCGTCGCCGTTTCGGGATTCGGATTACCGGCACGCTACGTTACCGTGCTGCCGGCGAATCCGATCACCGACGCCTTTGTAGGCGAGATGCGGCGCTTCGGCGTCGACGCCGATCAGATCGTTCGCGGCAAGGGACGCTTCGGCATCTACTTCGTCGAGCCGGGCGCGAATCAGCGGCCATCCAAGGTGATCTACGACCGCGAGGGATCGTCGATCGCGGCGGCCAAGCCGGGAGCGATCGACTGGTCCAAGGCGCTGGCGGGCGGGACGTGGTTTCATATCACGGGCATCACGCCGGCGATCAGCGAAGGCGCGGCGCAGTTGGCCATCGAGAGCGTCAAGGCGGCGCGCGCGCAGGGGTTGAAGGTGTCGTGCGATTTGAACTTCCGGAAGAATTTGTGGAAGTGGGGCAAGACGGCGGCGGAAGTGATGCCGGAGTTGTTCCAGTACGTCGATGTCGGCATTGCGAACGAAGAAGACTGCCAGATGACGTTGGGGCTGAAGCTGGATGTCGATGTACATTCGGGCGCGCTCGACCGTGAGCAGTATCGCAAGCTGACCGATATGGTGCTGGAGAAATATCCCAATCTGGAAGCGATCGCGGTGACACTGCGCGAATCGCACTCGGCGTCGCACAACGGATGGGCGGCGTGCTTGAACAACCGCAAGGAGTTTCTGGTTTCGAAGCACTACGACATCACGCATATTGTCGATCGCGTCGGCGGCGGTGATTGTTTCGCGGGCGGATTAGTGTACGGCCTGAACGCCTTGGGCTCGTATCAGGAGGCGTTGGAATTCGCCGTGGCGGCGTCGTGCTTGAAGCATTCGATACCGGGCGACTTCAACCGGTTCACGGCGGACGAGGTGCATGCGTTGATAAAGGGCGGCGGCTCGGGCCGCGTGCAGAGGTAATCGAAATGCGGCTTTTACTCGTTCTTTCCGCGGTGGCGATCGCGCAGGACTTCAGCGTGCCCGCCGATGAAGTGTCCAAGCTGCGCGAGGCGGTGAAGCCGCTAACGGCGAAAGCGGCGGCGGTGTCGAAGCATGCGCTGGCGCCGGATGTTGCCGTTTATGAAAAGGCCGTGCAAAATCTCGTCAAGTATCCTGATGAATTCTACACGGCCGACTACATCAAGCACGCCAACGCCGCGCTGGCCGAGGGATTGCAGCGCGCCGAGGCGTTGTCGAAGGGCGCTTCGCCGTGGACGAAACAGACGGGACGGGTAGCACGCGCGTATCGGTCACGCATCGACGACTCGGTGCAGCCGTATCGCCTTAATATTCCGAAGTCCTACGATGGCTCAAAGCCGGTTCGGCTCGATGTGGTGCTGCACGGGCGCAACGCGCGGTTGACCGAGGCAAGTTTTCTGGCGCTCGACAAGAAGCCGTACGAGCAGGATTGGATGGAACTGGAAGTGATGGGACGCGGCAACAACGCGTATCGATGGGCGGGCGAGACGGACGTATTCGAAGCGCTTGCGGCGGTGACGTCGCAGTACAACATCGACAAAGACCGCATCGTGCTGCGTGGGTTTTCGATGGGCGGTGCGGGAGCATGGCACATCGGGCTGCATCATCCGTCGCGATGGGCTGGCATCGAAGCGGGCGCTGGGTTTACGGAGACGATGCTTTACGCCAAACGGATGAGTCCACCGGCGTGGGAGCGCGCGGCGATGCGCATCTACGACGCGGTCGACTACGCACCGAATATCGTGAATACGCCGACGGTCGGGTATGGCGGCGAGATCGACCCGCAGTTGAAAGCGAGCGTAAATATTAAGGAGGCGCTGGAGTTCGAAAAGGTCCGGCCGAACGCAATTTTTCTTGTCGGGCCGCAAACGCCGCACCGGTGGCATCCGGATTCGAAGAAAGAGAGCGAGGCGTTTCTAACTAAGAACTTGCCGCGTCGCACGCCGGAGCGTTTTCATTTCGTGACGTTCACGCCGCGCTACGGGCAGGTGTGGAACTGGAAGATCGCCGCGTTACAGAACATGTACGGCCGCGCGGAGTTATCGGGCACGAGCGACATTGTCACAACGAAGAACATCGCGGAGTTGGAGTTGGACGCGCCTCGCGCGGTGACGATTGACGGGCAGTCGCTGAAAGGCGCGGCGTTCGTGAAGCAGATGAACCGCTGGGAGGTGCGCGGTGGTAAGCCGGCGGTGCGGAAGCGCGCGGGCTTGCAGGGGCCGATTGACGATGCGTTCATGGACCGGTTCCTGGTGGTCGCCGATGGCGAGGATGCCTCGTTGACCGCTTTTACCGCGAATTTCGAAAAGTATTTTCGTGGCGCGGTGCGCCGGACGACATCGAAGGCGCTGGCGAAGTCCGACATCGCCGAGAGCCATCTTGTCCTGTTTGGGACGCCTTCGACGAATAAGACGATGGAGCGCGTGATCAAGAACCTGCCGGTGCGGTGGACGGCGAGCGAGATCGAGATTAAAGGGCAGAAGTTCGACGCGTTGACGCACCGGCTGGCGCTGATTCAGCCCAATCCGCTGAACCCTTCCAAGTATGTGGTGCTGAACGCGGGACACTCGTTTGGCGTGGACGATTTGAAAGGGACGAACGCCCTGCTCTATCCGCGCTGGGGCGATTGGGCGGTCATCGAAACCGTGACGGGCAAGGTGAAGGCGGCCGGGTTCTTCGATGAGGGTTGGCGGTAAACGCGATCTTCGCGATTCGACTACGAACCGGTGCCTGCGGAGGCGCCGAGTGTCGAACTAACGCTCGAAAAAATCTGACAGATACTGGGCCCAAGCGTTTGAGGGAAAATCGCGGCGACGGCTACGGCGATTGTGGCCGCCATCAACGTGTACTCGATGAGATCCTGGCCGGCTTCGTCGCGCCAGAAGCGGGCCCTCGTTCGGACGAGGGAAGAATTTGTTGTTTTTGTCATCTGATTGGCTCTTTCCGCGTGAGGATCTGCTACAACCATCTTCCGTCAGCGGACAAATTGACTCAACGATCAATTGAACCTAGTACCCGGACTGAAATCGCTTAGGACTATAGTTCCAGGACCAGAAATTTGCCGTCAGACGCAATAACGGCGTAACCGGCTGATAATGCGTCGGTTCCGCCGCTTGCAGCAAAAGCGTCGTGCGAAGAAGACTGAGACAAAATGGCCCGTTTTCGCTACCACTTCAGGGTGGGAGGGAAGAATTCCGCGATCAGTTCGCGATAATAGGGCTCCAAAGCAGCCCGATCAGGCTTTGCGGCCGACTTCGAATAGAGATCGTATGGGTTGAACTTGCGCACCTCGTTCATCATTTCGAGGTCGTGATCAGACATCAAATATTGGTAGTCGAGTTCGCGGTGCGCCGAATACCAGGAGTGGTAGCGAATCATGTACAGAGCGGCTTCGGGCAGGTATGGCTTTGTGACGTGGTAGAGATATTCGTCGTGGCCCCAACTCATGTGGATGTTGTCGAGGCCGATCTGTTCGTCGTAGACGCCGTACGGGGACATTAGTTCCGGGTTGGCGGAGTCTGGGTTGTTTTCGAAGTACTCGGGGTAAACGATTTTGTCCGACCAGCGGCATCCGACCGGGAACGTATCGCCGACAACGGCCCACTGCGGTTCGCCATACAGCGTGAGCACTTTGCCGAGATCGTGGATAAACCCCGTAAGTATCATCCAGCGGGGATGGCCGTCGGCGCGCATCGCTTCCGCGGTTTGCAGGTTGTGTTCGATCTGGCTGAGGTCGGTATCGGGATCGGAGTCGTCGACCAGCTTGTCGAGCCTTTCCATCGCATCCCAGATGCTCATTTCGCCATGATTGAGGGGCGTGTACTCCGCCTTTTTGGCGAGCACGAATTCCAGGGTCTGATTCTCGTGGTTCAGTTTGTAGAAGTCACGAACAACTTGCGGAGTCTTGTCGTCGTAGACGCGGAACTCCTCCTTCTTGCGGTCGGGACGGTAGCGGGCGCGCACATCGTCATCCCATTGATCCAGCGATTCGAGAGGGCCAGCAGAGACAGTGCTCATACTAGCAGGGTACACCTTCCCCACTTACTTTGCGATTTTCGCAATGACGAAGGCGCCGATCACAGCCGCGACGATGCTGTCGAAGCCGGCGCCAAGCGCGTAGGCCCCGGGGAATCCATACCAATTCCAGTAAGCGGCCAGAAACCCGTACGTACCGACAGCGCCTGCAACAGCGCCAAACGCCAGTTTAGAAGTGAGCGTTTGCAGTCCAGGCGCCGCCATGGACATTAGCCATGCCAACAGTAGTCCGGCGACGATGTCGTTGAAGCACTGCATGCCGATCGACGCGCCCATGTTGAACGGCGTCTCATTCGAGGTGAACGTGATGATGCCTCGCGGGCGCTCAGCGATCAGCTTTTCCATGGCAGCTTCGTCCTTGGAGTACGGATAGAGGTACAGTCCGGGAGCCTTGATCTTGTCTTTCAGCACCGTGGTGACGGCAGCTTCATCGGGCAAAGACTGAATGCCGACTTCGCCTAGCGGCAGGACCATGTGGGAGAACATCCCCCAGACAAACATCGCGACGCCCGAAGCAAGACCGGCCAACAAAGATTGTTTGTTCATAGTGCCGGATATCATGACACACTTAGCGATGCCGAGTGGATCCTCCTTCGCGTGATCGATTGGTACCGCTTTCGGCGCACTGTGGGGTGTAGGTTGAATACATGACAACAACAATCCGCGGCGCTTGCGGCCATGACTGTCCCGATACCTGCTCTTGGCTGGTGACCGTTTCCGACGGTAAGGCGCAGACGTTGGTCGGCGATCCGGCGCATCCGTTTACGCGTGGTGGGCTGTGCGCGAAGGTTAACGATTACCTCGATCGCGTCTATCACAAAGACCGCGTGCTGTATCCCCTGCGGCGCAAGGGACCGAAAGGCGCGGGGGAGTTTGAGCGGGTGTCATGGGACGAAGCGCTGGCCGATGTCGCGGCGCGATGGAATCAGATCGTGGCAAGCGATGGGGCCGAAGCGATTCTGCCGTATAGCTTGGCGGGTACGCAGGGACTGATTCAGATGGCATCGCTAGGCGAGCGCCTATTCGGCTCGATGGGCACGACGCGGTTGATACGCGATATTTGCGGCGAAGTCGCGGTAGCGGGACTGTCGGCGGCAAACGGCACGGGAATGGGAATCGATCCGGAAGACATCGTGCACAGCCGGTTCATCGTTCTGTGGGGGACGAATACGATCGTCACAAACCTGCACTTGTGGCCGGTGATTTTGGAAGCGCGGCGGCGGGGCGCGAAGGTTATCGTGATCGATCCGGTGCGCACGCGGACGGCCGCGGCGGCCGATTGGCACATCGCGCCGAAGCCCGCGTCCGATGGCGCACTGGCGCTGGCGATGATGCACGTGATCTTGCGTGAGGGGCTCGTTGACCACGACTACGTCCAACAATATGCGAACGGCTTCGAGACACTAGTCGACCGCGCGCGTGAATACTCGCCGGAGCGGGCGGCCGGGATTACCGGAATCGACGCGGACGAGATCGAGAAGTTCGCGCGCGAATACGCAACGACCCAACCATCGCTGATCCGTCCGTTGATCGGACTGGAACACCACCGCAACGGCGCGACGCTGTTTCGCACGATCGCCTGCTTGCCGGTGTTGACGGGTGCGTGGAGGCATCGCGGCGGCGGCTTGCAGCGGTCAACCGGTGCGCTGCAGTATTCGACACTGGACGTTGGCCGCGTTCGAATGCCGGAGCTCAACAAACCCGGCGCACGAACGATGAACATGCGCGATCTGGGACGCTACTTGTGTTCGCCAACGCTGGCGCCCCCGATACGTTCGCTGATGGTCTACAACTGCAATCCGCTCGTCACCAATCCGAATCAAAACCTGGTGCGGCGAGGCCTTGCGCGCGAGGATCTATTCACGGTTGTACACGACCTGTTTGTTACGGAGACGGCCCGCTACGCCGACTATGTGCTGCCGGCGGCGAGCCAAGTCGAGTGCTTGGATATTGTGCCTGCGTGGGGGCATCACTACCTGTCGATGAATCAACCGGCGATTGCACCGCTCGGGGAATCGGTATCGAATACGGAACTGTTTCGAATGCTCGCTCGTGCGTTGGGGCGCACGGAGCCGTGGTTGTTTGAAAGCGATGAATCCATGCTGCGGGCGGCGCTGGCAAGCGGGCATCCGTGGCTCGATGGCATTACATACGAACGGCTGCAAGCAGAGGGCTACGTGCGGTTGCGGCAACCCGAAGACTGGCGGCCGTTTGCACTCGGTGGATTCCAAACGCCCGATGGGAAGGCGATTCTCGATCCCGCGGCCGGCGAAATCATCAAAGGAGACGGCTTGCAGTTGATCACGGGCAAGCAACTGCATTTTCTGAATGGATCGTACAACCAAATGGAGCGGCATCAGCGACGCGCCGGAGAATTGGAGATCGAGCTGAACAGCGAAGACGCCGCGGTGCGCGGATTGCGCGACGGCGAATTGGTGCGCGTGCATAACGAATTTGGTTCGCTGACCGCGCGCTGCCGAATTTCGACGGCGATCGCGCGCGGTGTGGCGTCGATGCCGTTCGGCGGCAATGCCGACGCGGCGGGAGCGTCGACTACGGTGAATGTGTTGACGCCGGAGATGGAAACCGACAACGGCGAGGGCAGTGGGTTCTACGATGCGTTTGTGGAGGTGAGCGGGGCCGGCGGGTGGATGCCGCAAGCGGCGTGCAAGTGATAAACTGACCGCTTCTGGATCCATTTCATGCAACTCCGATTCCTCCTTCCAATTCTCGTTCTTGCCGCTAGCGCGCAAACCAAGAAGTACAAGCTGCCTGCGCCGAATCCGGCGGGCCAGGTTTCCAACCCCGCCAAGGTGATCCCGCAGCCCGCGGGGAAGACGCTCAAAGGCCCCGATGGATTTGTGGTCGAAGAGTTCGCCGGTGGCTTTCAGAAACCGCGCGGGCTGGTGCAGCTGTCCAACGGGACCATCCTGGTCAGCGAAAGCGTCGCCAAGGGAAGTGTCGTGGCCATTGCCGCCGACAAGTCGAAGAAACCGTTGATCGAAGGGCTCGACCGCCCGTTCGGCATGGCGTTTTCAAAGGGCTATCTCTACGTCGGGGAGCCGGAGAGCATCAAGCGGTACAAGCTCGACGTAAAGACGATGAAGATCGGCCCGGGTGAAGAACTGGCCGCACTGAAGGGCTACGGCAAGGGCCATTGGACGCGGTCGATCGCGATCGACGAAAAGGCAAAGAAGATGTATGTGTCGGTCGGTTCGGCGCATAATATCGATCTTGGCGATCCCGAAGACCGCAACGCGATCATCGAGTACGATCTCGATGGCAAGAACAAGAGAGTCTTCGCGACAGGGCTGCGGAACGCCGTCTGTGTGCGGCTCAATCCCGAGAATCGGAAGATATGGACCACCGTCCAGGAACGCGACGGACTCGGCGACGAACTCGTCCCCGACTTTTTCACCTCCGTCACGCAAGGCGCTTTCTACGGCTGGCCCTATGCCTATGCCGGACCCAATGAAGAGCCGCGCCACAAAGGCGTGAAGCCCGAAGCAGTGGCCCGCACCGTGGAACCCGATGTACTACTCGCGCCGCATGCCTCCGCGATGGACTTCGTTTTTTACACCGGCAAGATGTTCCCGGCCAAGTACCGCAATGGCGCGTTTATCGCCTATCGCGGCTCATCGGGCCGGTCGAAGCGGCTGGGCTACGCAATCATGTTTGTGCCCTTCGCCGGCGGCAAGCCTACAGGTGAGCCGGAGCCGTTCGTCACCGGGTGGATGCTGGGCGAGAACATCAAGGAAGTGTGGGGACGGCCGGTCGGCGTCACCCAGCTCAACGACGGCAGCCTGCTGGTTTCCGAGGACGGCAACAACAAACTGTTCCGCGTTTCCTACAAGAACTAACGCCGTGCGCGCGCTGCTAATCCTTGCCTTGACACTGGCGCTCAACGGCGCCGAATGGCTAAGATTTCGAGGACCGAACGGTTCGGGAATCGCCGATGGAAAGCCGCTGCCGCGCGAATACGGGCCGGACAAGAACGTCGTATGGAAGACGGCGATCCCGCGTGGCAAGTCATCGCCGATCGTTACGCGCGATCGCATCTTTCTTACCGGCCACGAAAGCGGGAAGCTAAGCACGTTCGCGCTCGACCGCAAGACGGGCAAGCTGCTTTGGCGCATCGAGGCGCCGGAACATCGCAACGAAAAGCGGCACGCGAACAACGATCCGGCATCGCCTTCGCCTGTATCGGACGGCGAGAACGTCTACGTGTTTTTCTCTGGCTACGGCGTCGTGAGTTACACGGGAGCGGGCGTCGAACGGTGGCGCGTGCCGATGGGGCCGTTTACCAATTTCCACGGCATGGGCGCCTCGCCTATTCTCGCCAACGGCAAGGTGCTCATGACGTGCGATCAGGATCAGGACGCGCACCTAATCGCGCTCGACGCCAACACCGGAAAGCGCGTGTGGCGCGTCGAACGGCACGAGATGGTGCACAGCTTTTCGACGCCGATCGTGTACAAGAATCAAGTCATCGTACCGGGCTCGTATCAGATGTTGAGCTACGACATCGATTCGGGCAAGCTCGTGTGGAAGGTCTCCGGACTGACGTATCAAGTGAAGTCGGTGCCGGTGATTGAGAACGATGTACTGTACTTCAACGGATGGGCGCCGGGCGGCGAGCCGAACGAGCGAATCGAACTGCCGGTGTTCGCGGAAATGATCAAGACCTACGACACCAACAAGGACGGCAAGTTGGCGAAGTCCGAGGTCCCAAAGAACTGGCTGCCCGGCAATTGGGACATGCAGGATCTCGACAAAGACGGCGTGCTCGACGAGCGCGACTGGATCTACTACGCGCAACGCCGCACATCGACGAATGCGAC
This sequence comes from Acidobacteriota bacterium, assembly GCA_016871135.1. Taxonomy (GTDB): domain Bacteria; phylum Acidobacteriota; class Terriglobia; order Bryobacterales; family Bryobacteraceae. The sequence goes on from VFZQ01000005.1 coordinate 13,299, forward strand.
GATGGCGATCCGGCTTGGCGGCACGGGCGATATCACGGCAACGCATGTGAAATGGCGTCACAACAAGTCGTTGCCGGACGTGCCTTCGGTTCTGCTCTATCGCGGTGTGATCTATCTGATTCGCAATGGCGGCATCTTGCAGACACTCGATCCGGAGAACGGAAACACGCTCAAACTCGGGCGGTTGCCGAAGGCGCTCGACGAATACTACGCGTCGCCTGTCGCCGGCGATGACAAGGTAATACTCATTAGCCGGAATGGAGAAGTCACGGTGTTGGAAGCGGCGGGCGACTGGGGTGCGCAGCCGGCAGGAGAATTGGGCGAAGAGGTGTTCGCGACGCCGGCGATCGCCGACGGCCACGTGTTCGTCCGAACAGCCACCCAGCTGTACTCCTTCGCGGCGAAGTAGGCATTGTTCTCGCTATACTGCGAGATTCCGCATGTCCCTCGTTCTCGACTCCAACGACGCTTCTCTCTTCGAATTGCACCCGGCGCAACCGGGACCCTCCGGCGCGCTGCCGCTGATCCCTGCCGATCTTCTGCATCGTCCATCCGGCGATATCTTCGGCATGACGCAAAACGCCGGCATGGGATGGGATCCTTCCCTGCTGCGCGGGAAAGAAATCCTGCTGCTCTCGACGCACGGCGGCGTGCGCCGGCCCGATGGTACGCCCGTCGCGCTGGGCTATCACACAGGACATTGGGAGGTTGGGTTACTAGTCGAAGCGGCTGCGGAAGAGCTGAAGAAACTGGGCGCGGTGCCGTTCGCTGGCGCATGCACTGATCCCTGCGACGGCCGCACACAGGGCACGCCGGGCATGTTCGATTCCCTGCCCTATCGCAACGATGCGTCGATGGTGATGCGGCGTCTGGTTCGATCGCTGCCGACCCGCCGCGGAGTAATCGGCGTGGCGACATGCGATAAGGGCCTTCCCGCAATGATGATGACGCTCGCCGCGCAGCACGATCTGCCTTGCGTACTGGTGCCGGGCGGCGTGACGCTGATGCCATCCGACGGCGAAGACGCAGGCAAAGTGCAGACGATCGGCGCGCGGTTTGCGCACGGGCAAATCACTTTGGAATACGCCGCTGAAATGGGCTGCCGCGCGTGCGGATCGCCCGGCGGCGGATGTCAATTTCTCGGCACGGCGGCGACGTCGCAAGTGATCGCCGAGGCGCTCGGCATGACGTTGCCACATGCGGCGCTGGCGCCGTCGGGGCATCCTCTGTGGCTCGACATGGCGCGGCGCAGCGGGCGCGCGGTGCTCGACATGGAGAAGCAGGGCTGGTCGATGAAGACGCTGCTCACGCCGGCCGCGCTGGAGAACGCAATGGTGTTGCACGCGGCCTTCGGCGGATCGACGAACTTGATTTTGCATCTTCCCGCTGTCGCGCATCAGGCCGGTTTGACGCGGCCGGTGGCGGCCGATTGGGCGCGAGTGAATAAGCAAGTGCCGAGGCTGGTCGACTCGCTGCCGAACGGCCCCGAAAACTTCCCGACCGTTGTTGTTTATATGGCCGGCGCTGTACCGGAAGTCATGCTTCATCTGCGCAAAGCGGGGCTGTTGAAGACGGACGTGAAGACGGCTTCCGGCATGACGCTGGGCGAGACGCTGGATTGGTGGGAGTCGAGCGAGCGGCGGCATTCGTTGCGCAAACAACTCGGCGAACGCGAAGGCATCGACCCGGCGCGCGTGATTCGCGGCATGGACAACGCGATGTCGTCGACCGTGTGTTTTCCGGCGGGGAATCTTTCGCCCGAAGGTTCGGTGATCAAAGCCACGGCGATCGACCCGAGTGTTGTCGATGCCGACGGGGTCTATCGCAAGCGTGGACCGGCGCGCGTGTTCACCAGTGAACCGGCGGCGATCGCGGCGATCAAGGAAGGTCACATCAAAGCCGGCGACATCATGGTGCTGTGTTCGCGCGGGCCTTTGGGCTCGGGCATGGAAGAGACGTATCAGGTCACTTCGGCGCTGAAGCATCTGCCGTTCGGCAAGCAGGTGGCGCTGTTGACCGACGCTCGTTTCAGCGGCGTCTCGACGGGCGCATGCATTGGCCACATCTCGCCGGAGGCATTGGCGGGCGGGCCGATCGGAAAGCTGCTCGACGGCGATCCGATTGAAATCGTCATCGACCGGAACACGCTGGAGGGAAGCTTTAACTTGCTCGGCGCCGATCGAAGTATCGAGAGCGGGTCGGCCGAGTTGGCGGCGCGCGCTCCGCGCGAAGATCTGCGGGCCGATCCGCAACTGCCGGCCGACACCCGGCTATGGGCCGCACTCGTCGACGCGAGCGGCGGCTCGTGGGGCGGCGCGGTGTACGATGTCGACGAGATTCTGAGAGTGATCGCCGCGGGAAAGAAGGCTCTCAGCGGTGATGCTGGATCGTAAACACAAGTGTCGTTAGTTCCGTTGCCAGCGTTGGGTTGAAGGGTTCGATGCGGCGAATGTGCGCGAGCGCGGAATCGCGCCGGCCCGCGATGGTCATGGCGAGACAGTACTGGCGCGCGGTTTCGCGATGAAGTGGATTCAGATCGACGGCCTTTTGCAGCGCGCCGATTTTGCCGGGCGCGTCGCCGGACCGGCCTCGTTCCAGAGCAAGTTGCAACCAGCCGGCCGATAGCTCGGCATCTTCGCGAACAGCGGCGGCGTAGTCGCCTTTGCGATACAAAGCCTCGGCACGCATGTTCCGTTTCTTTCGCCAGTTCGGCCAGGAAACAATTGCGCCGAGCGGTTGGCCACCAGGCAGTTCGTAGGCGAGCAACAGTTCGCCGCCGTCGAGATCGTCCTCGAGCACGAAGGAAATCGTGTGTGCGCCGGTTCGCGTTTCGAAGACCCATCGATCGGCCTTGATCGCGATATCGCGGGAGATTCGAACCTGGCCGGCGACAAGCGTGCGACCCGGACGGAGTTCGATGAGAACGGCGCCGTCGGCGCTGAGGCCTTTCAGGGTGTCGGCAAGTACGGGCAACGCGCAGGCGAGAAGGAGGAGACGGGTGATCATGGATGGGTATTTCGCGAGCCGCCGGTTCCTTTCACGAAATTTTGTGCGCTAAGATTGCAGTTCATGCGTCATCCGTTGCTGTTGCACTCTGTGAGCTACGCGGGGCTTTGGGGCCAGGCGTCGCTGTCGGTCGATGCCTTCGTGGAGAAGGCCGGGAAGCTGGGGTTCGATGGGGTAATGCTGATGGCAAAACGCCCGCATGTTTCGCCGCTCGATTACTCAGCGGACGACCGCGCGCGTTTGCGCGATCACCTGCGGGCCAACGGACTTGGGTGCAACGTGCTCGCCGGATATTGCGACCTGACGGCGGGGCTCGACAAACGCGAGATTCCGCACAGGGAGATTCAGCTTTCCTATCTCACCGAACTGGCGCGGCTCGCCCGGGACCTGGGCATCGAGGTGGTGCGTATCTTCACGGGGTACGAATACAGCTGCGCGTCCTACCCCGAGCAGTGGAATCTCGTTGTCACGACTCTGCGCGAGGCCGCTCGCCGCGCCGGAGACTTCGGCGTGACGCTGGGCGTGCAGAATCATCATGACATCGCCGTTGGGTTCGAAGCGATGCACGACTTGCTGCATGAGGTCGACTCGCCCCACTGCAAGGCGCTGTTCGACGCCTGGGCGCCTGCACTACAGGGCGCCGACCTAGCCTCCGCGGCATCAATGCTGGGCGGGCACACCGTGCACACCACCATCGCCGACTATCAACTTCGGCCGCGTTACCAATACCAGCCCGAACTGATCAACTACGAACAACGCACGCCCTATGTTGTCGCGGTTCCAATGGGAGAGGGCTTCATCGATTACGCAGCGTTTCTCCGCGCACTTTCCGTCGCCGGTTTCCGGGGCTCGATCGCCTATGAGATGTGCTCGCCGCTGCGCGGTGGCGGTTCGATGGAAAACCTCGACGCCTGCGCCGCGCGGTTCCTCGAATGGGCGCGCGAAAATGGACTGCGCGGCTAAACCATGTACATGCCACCGTTGATCTCGATCGTTTGACCGATGATATAGGCGGCGCCCGGCGAGAGCAGAAATTGAATACAGTCGGCGATTTCTTCGTTCGTGCCTAACTTACCCGCCGGCGTTTGCGTGATCACTCCATCGAGCATCTGGCGCGTCGAATACTTAGCGTGAAAATCGTTATCGACCGTCCCTGGACTCACCGCGTTGACGCGAATTCCCTGCGGCGCAAGCTCCTTCGCCATGCCTTTGGTGATGCAGGCCACCGCGGCTTTCGACGCCGCGTAGACCGTCGCACCAGGGCCGCCGCCATTGCGCGCGGCGATGGAACTGAGGTTGATGATACATCCGCCGCCCGCCGCCGCCATGCCCGGCGCCACGGCTTGCGAGATGAGATAAACACTCTTGGCGTTGAGATTCATCACCTCGTCCCATAAATCGGAAGTAAATTCCGGCAACTTAGCGCGCTTCACTAAGTGGCCGGCGTTGTTGATGAGTATCTGCGCGCACGGCGCCTTCTGCTTGATTGAGAGGACAAAACCGGCGATGCCTTCTTCGCTCGCCAAATTGGAGCCGATGAGATCCACCGCCGCTCCGAGCGCGTGGCACTCCTTGGCGAGCGCCTCGGCGCCCTGCGCGTTCGAATTGTAATGGAGGACGAGTTTCGATGCGCCCTCTCGCGCCAGCATGAGAGCCGTCGCCGCGCCGATGCCGCGCGACGCGCCGGTGATGATCGCCGTCTTGCCTTGGATTCCGTTGGACATGAACTTCTATTTTATGCGAGCGCGATGGGCCGCAGCGGAGCACCCGTGCCGCCGCGCAGTTTCAGCGGCGCGGCCACGAAGAGGAACTCATAGACGCGATCGGCCGCCAACTGTTCCAGGTTCAGGGCTTCGAGAATGTGGATGCCATTCTCAAACAGCAAATGGATGTGGACCGGCATGTCGGGATCGGGAACAAATTCGAAGGCAACTGTGTCAGAACCGGCCGCGAAGATTCCCTTCTCCGACAGCCATCGAGCGCCTTCCAAACCTGGCCCGGGACCGGCCGGCGAGCCCTTCACCGCGTTGATGTAGGCGGTGGCGTCTTCCCAGTAACGCGCCCACCCAGTGCGCAACAGCACGACATCGCCGGGTTGAATCGCGGTGTCTTGACGTCTCGCGCACGCTTCTAACTCCGCCGCCGAAACGCGATGGTCCGCCGAAAGTTCGCCCAGGTCGAGCAGCACGCCGCGCCGCACAATCGGCGCGATCGACTCCGCCGTATGGACCTTCAATCCTTCCGCGTACGATTGCATCTCGCGCGCGACATGCCCGCCATGCAACCTGCCGCCGCACGAGAAATGCCCGAAGCCGTCAATGTGCGTGCCGACGTGCGAACCCATCGCGATGGCGTCGGCCGCCGAGGAGTGCCCCGCCGGCGAGTGCATGTCGCCATGCTTCTTCGTCAACGAGAACAAGTAGGGCGGATGCGACGGATGATGCGGCATGCCGACAAAGTAGGGCTGCGCAAGGTCGTAGACTCGGGCGGATTGGGCCAGTGTTGTCAGTGTGCTCATAACGGAAGCGGCCGGTGGGGGTTCCACCGGCCGTAATCGACTAACCTCGATCGTTTCCTACTCCACCAGAGAATCGTCCGGCGTGCCTTCGACTTCCGAAAGCCCGCCCGCGTACAGGCTGCGCGCGGAGTCTTCGTAGTCCGACATATCGAATGCCGGCTCCTCGACCTGCTGAATCGGCTCTTCCACCGGCACGCCTTCGCCGGCGATCCGGACACCACGGTAGTAATCCATACCGGTGCCGGCCGGGATCAGACGGCCCATGATGACGTTCTCCTTCAACCCGCGGAGTCCGTCGCGCTTGGAGTTGATGGCGGCTTCGGTCAGCACGCGCGTCGTCTCCTGGAAGCTGGCGGCCGAGATGAAAGAATCGGTCGAAAGCGAGGCTTTGGTGATACCGAGCAGGATCGGCTTGGCGTGAGCGCGGCGGCCGCCTTTGTCGTTGGCTCGCTCGTTCTCTTCCTTCAGCTTGAACCGGTCAACCACCTCTTCCGGCAGGAAGTCGGTATCGCCGATATCTTCGATCTTGACCCAGCGCAGCATCTGGCGAACGATAACTTCGAGGTGCTTATCGTTGATGTTCACACCCTGCAGGCGATAGACTTCCTGCACTTCGTTCACCATGTACTTCTGCAGTTCTCTTTCACCGCGCACATGCAGAATGTCGTGGGGATTGATCGGCCCGTCGACGAGCTGATCGCCAGCCGTAACGCGTTCGCCCTCCTGCACGTTGATGTGAGAACCGCGCGGAATCGCGTACTCGCGTTCCAGACCGTTTTCGCCCACGATGCTAACCTTGCGGGCCGACTTGGTCACTTCGCCGAACTTGACGACACCGTTGATCTCCGCGATAGCGGCTGGATCACGCGGCTTGCGCGCTTCGAACAATTCGACGACGCGCGGCAGACCGCCGGTGATGTCCTTGGTTTTCGAGGTCGCGCGCGGAATCTTCGCCACGACATCGGCCGCGTGCACCTTATCGCCGTCGCGCACCATCAGGTGAGCGTGGGTCGGCATGAGGTAGCGCCGCTCGTCGTGCTTGGTTCCGCCTTCGGGCCGGATGATGATCGTCGGGATCTTCTTGCCGTCCGGAGAATCCACGACAACCAACTGTGACAGGCCGGACACGTCGTCGACCTGCTCCTGCACCGTCACGCCTTCATCGAGATCCTTGAAGTGCACGATACCCGAGATTTCGGTCAGGATCGAGAACGAATACGGATCCCATTCGAGCATGACGTCGCCGGCGCCGATGCGCTCGCCGTCCTTATACTTCACCTTCGCACCGTAGACGACGGAGTAGCGCTCCTTCTCCCGGTGCTTGTCATCAACCACGGCGATGATACCGTTGCGGTTCATGGCGATGTACTCGCCCGCCGCGTTCTGCACCGTGTTGATGCCGATGTGCTTCACGAAACCGGCGCCGCGCGATTCCTGCGTATTCTGTTCCGACGCGCGCGTCGCCGCGCCGCCGATGTGGAATGTACGCATGGTGAGCTGCGTGCCCGGTTCACCGATCGACTGCGCCGCGATGACGCCGACCGCTTCGCCGCGCTCCACCAACCGGCCCGTGGCCAGGTTGCGGCCGTAGCAGAGCTGACAGACGCCGCGCTTGGACTCGCAGGTCAGCACGGAGCGGATCTTGACGCGCTCGATACCGGCCGCTTGGATGGCGGTCGCCAGGTCTTCGGTGATGAGCTGGTTAACGCCGACGATCACTTTGCCTTCGAAATCGAGCTGATCTTCGAGCGCCACGCGGCCGACGATACGATCGCGCAACGGTTCAATGATTTCGCCCGCTTCGACGATCGGCTCGACGAAGATACCTTCGGCGGTGCCGCAGTCGTGTTCGCTAATGATGACGTCCTGCGCGACGTCGACCAGACGGCGCGTGAGGTAACCAGAGTCGGCGGTCTTCAACGCGGTGTCGGCCAATCCCTTACGGGCGCCGTGCGTCGAGATGAAGTACTGCAACACGTTCAGGCCTTCGCGGAAGTTGGCCGTGATCGGGGTTTCGATAATTTCGCCCGACGGCTTGGCCATCAATCCACGCATACCGGACAGCTGGCGAATCTGCTGTTTCGAACCGCGGGCGCCGGAGTCGGCCATGATGTAGATGGGGTTGAGGTAGCGGCCGGTGCGGTCGTCCTCTTCCATCTTCTTGAACATCTTGTCGGACACTTCTTCGGTAACACGCGTCCAGATTTCGATGATCTTGTTGTAGCGCTCGCCGTGCGTAATAGCGCCCGACTGATACTGGTTCTGGACTTCGATAACGTTCTTCTCGGCGTCCTTGACCATCTGCTGTTTCTGATCGGGCACAACCATGTCGTCGATGCCGATCGAGATGCCGGCGCGCGTGGCGTATTGGAAGCCGAGCGCCTTAATGTCGTCAAGCATCCTGACGGTCGTGTGCAAACCGTACTTCAGGTAGCAGAATTGAACCAGCTGCGTCAGGCCCTTCTTCTTGAGAATGCCGTTGACGAAAGGCATGTCCTCGGGCAGGACGTCGTTGAGAATGACGCGGCCCGCCGTGGTGTCCATGTCCTGCTTGTTGTACTCGACCGCTTCGGCGTGCATGAGGTTCTGGCCGTCTTTCGACGTCGTCAGATCCAGCACCTTGCCGGTGTAGCGCAGCTTGATCGGCGTGAGCGTTTCCACTTCGCCCATTTCGAGCGCGATGAGCACGTCTTCCATCGAGGCGAACTTCTTGCCCTCGCCCTTGGAGCCGACGCGCGATTTGGTCAGGTAATAGAGACCGAGCACCATATCCTGCGACGGAATCGCGATGGGCGAACCGTGCGCGGGGGACAGGATGTTGTTCGACGCCAGCATCAGCGTCGACGCTTCGATCTGCGACTCGGGCGACAGCGGAATGTGAACGGCCATCTGGTCGCCGTCGAAGTCGGCGTTAAAGGCGGTACAAACCAGCGGATGCAGTTTGATGGCCTTGCCTTCAACCAGCACCGGCTCAAACGCCTGGATACCCAGACGGTGCAGCGTTGGCGCGCGGTTGAGAAGGATCGGATGATCGCGGATGACTTCCTCGAGGATGTCCCAAACCACCGGGTCCTGCTGCTCGACAAGTTCCTTGGCCTGCTTAATGGTCGTGCAGTGGCCGCGCTGTTCCAGGCGGTGATAGATGAACGGCTTAAAGAGTTCGAGCGCCATCTTCTTGGGAAGACCGCACTGATGCAGCTTCAGCTCCGGACCGACGACGATGACCGAGCGGCCGGAGTAGTCGACACGCTTGCCGAGCAGGTTCTGACGGAAGCGGCCCTGCTTGCCCTTGAGGGCGTCGGAGAGCGACTTGAGCGGGCGGTTGTTGGCGCCGCGCAAAACGCGGCCGCGGCGGCCGTTGTCGAATAGAGCGTCGACAGCTTCCTGCAGCATGCGCTTTTCGTTGCGGACGATCACGTCGGGCGCGTGCAGTTCGATAAGCTTCTTCAACCGGTTGTTGCGGTTGATGACGCGGCGATAGAGGTCGTTCAGATCCGAGGTCGCGAAACGGCCGCCATCGAGCGGAACCAGGGGACGCAGTTCCGGCGGAATGACCGGGATCACGTCGAGGATCATCCACTCCGGATTGTTGGCCGACTTGCGGAAGCTCTCGACAACACGAAGACGCTTGGCGAACTTCAGCTTCTTCTGTTGCGAGGTCTCGGTCTTCATCTTCTCGCGGATCTCGACCGAAAGCGCTTCGCAGTTGACCTTCTTCAGCAGTTCCTTGATGCCCTCGGCGCCCATCTGTGCGATGAAACGTCCAGGAGCTTCCTGGTCGAGTTGGCGCTTGCGTTCGTCGCTGATGACGTCGCCCGCGCTGATGCCGTCCACATCGCAGGGATCGACCACCACGAAGGCTTCAAAGTAGAGCACGCGCTCCAGTTCGCGGAGCGTGATATCGAGCAGGTAACCGATGCGCGACGGCAGGCCCTTGAAGAACCAGACGTGCGAACAGGGGCTGGCGAGTTCGATGTGGCCGAGGCGCTCGCGGCGCACGCGGCTCAACGTCACTTCCACACCGCATTTGTCGCAGATGACGCCGCGGTGCTTCATGCGTTTATACTTGCCGCACAAACACTCCCAATCGGCGATGGGGCCGAAGATGCGGGCGCAGAACAGGCCGTCGCGCTCGGGTTTGAAGGTGCGGTAGTTGATGGTTTCCGGCTTTGTGACTTCACCGTGCGACCAGTTCCGGATCTTATTCGGAGAGGCCAGGCTGATACGGATCGAATCGAAATCCGCCAGCAGGTTCGCGCGTTCGTAGGGGGAAGAGCGGTACATGCGTGTGTCTCCTTGTCAGTGAACTAATCGGCCGCGGCCGCGGTTTCGGGTACGTCGGGCGTCTTCTTCATTAGCTCGACATCGAGGCAGAGCGCCTGCAACTCGCGAATCAAAACGTTGAACGATTCCGGCACGCCGGGTTCGGCGGCCGCTTCGCCCTTCACGATCGCTTCATAGATCTTCGCGCGGCCGTAAACGTCGTCCGATTTCGCCGTCAGCAACTCTTGCAGAGTGTAAGCCGCGCCGTAGGCTTCTAGCGCCCAGACTTCCATTTCGCCGAAGCGCTGTCCGCCGAACTGCGCCTTGCCGCCCAGCGGCTGCTGGGTGATCAGCGAGTACGGTCCGATGGAGCGCGCGTGAATCTTGTCGTCGACAAGGTGCGAGAGCTTGAGCATATAGATGCAACCGACGGTCACGGGCTGTTCGAACTTGTTGCCCGTCATGCCGTCGATCAACTGCACCTTACCCGAACTCGGCAGGGCGGCTTCCTTCAACTGCGCCTTAATGTCCTCTTCGTGCGCGCCGTCGAAAACGGGCGTTGCGAAGTGGCGGCCCAGCTTCATGCCGGCCCAGCCCAGGTGGGTTTCGAGAATCTGACCGACGTTCATACGGGAAGGCACGCCGAGCGGATTGAGAATAATCTCGACCGGCTGGCCATCGGGCAAGTACGGCAGGTCTTCTTCGGGAACGATGCGGCTGATGACACCCTTGTTGCCGTGACGGCCGGCCATCTTGTCGCCGACCGACAGCTTGCGCTTCATGGCGACGTAGCACTTCACCGTCTTGATGACGCCGGGCGGTAGTTCGTCGCCCTTCTTCAACTTCGCGATCTTCTCTTCGGTGATCTTTTCGAGCACCGCGATCTGGCGCGAGGTCATCTCTTCGATTTCGTCGATCTGCTCGTTCAGATGCGGATCCCGATCCTTCAAGCGCATACGCTTCAGGTCGCGGGAACGCATCTTTTCCAGCAGGTCGCGGGTGAGTTGGGTGTCCTTGGCGATGAGCTTCTTGTTCGTCTTCTCATCGTGCAGATCGGCCAGCACCATCTGACCTTCCAGCAACTTGGCCAGACGCTTGGCGCGCTCGTCGCCGAGGATGCGCTTTTCGTCGTCCAGGTTGCGGTGCAGGCGGGTGATGTTCTCTTCGAGAATCTGCTTGGAGCGCTCGTCGAGTTCGGTGCCTTTGCGCGAGAAGATCTTACAATCGACCACCACGCCTTCGATACCGGGCGGGCAGTAGAAGCTGGCGTCCTTCACGTCACCGGCCTTTTCGCCGAAGATCGCGCGGAGGAGCTTTTCTTCCGGCGTCAACTGCGTTTCGCCCTTCGGCGTGACCTTGCCGATGAGGATGTCGCCGGGCTTAACGGATGCGCCGATACGGATAACGCCCGATTCGTCGAGGTTGCGCAGAGCGCCTTCCGGAACGTTCGGGATATCGCGGGTGATTTCTTCCGGTCCGAGCTTGGTGTCGCGGGCTTCAACTTCGAACTCTTCGATGTGAACCGAAGTGTAGTAGTCTTCCTTGACCAGCTTCTCGGAGATGATGATGGCGTCTTCGAAGTTGTACCCGCGCCAGGGCATGAACGCCACCAGCACATTGCGGCCGAGAGCGAGTTCGCCCATGTCGGTGCAAGGACCGTCGGCAAGCACGTCGCCCTTCTTCACGCGCTGGTTGACCTTCACGATCGGCTTTTGCGTGATACAGGTGTTTTGATTCGAGCGCTTGAACTTGGTCAGCGTGTAGATATCGGCGCCGACTTCGCGCGACATCTGGCCTTCGTGCGCGCCCGAGCCGTCGACGCGAACGATGATGCGTTCCGAGTCGACCGAGTCGATCACGCCGGCGCGTTTGCAGATAACCACCGCACCGGAATCGCGCGCGGTAACCTGCTCCATGCCCGTGCCGACAAACGGCGCTTCGGCGCGCAGCAACGGCACGGCCTGGCGTTGCATGTTCGATCCCATCAACGCACGATTGGCGTCGTCGTTTTCAAGGAACGGAATCAGCGACGCGGCAACCGAGACGAGCTGTTTCGGACTGACGTCCATGTATTGGATCTGATCGCGGTGGGTCAGCGAGAAGTTGCCGGCCTGACGGGCGTTGACGAGGTCGTCGACGATACGGCCCGCGTTATCGAGCGTGATGTTGGCCTGCGCGATGACGTACTTGTCTTCTTCCCACGCCGACAGGTAATCGGAGTAAGCTTCCAACTCGGCGTGCTGCCTATTCCTGCTAAGTGAGTTGTTGGCCTTCTCGGCTTCGGCGCGCAGAACGACCTGGCCAACTTTGTAGTCGGTATCGCCGGGATTCAGCACCTTTACTTCATCGACAACCTTGGCATCGACCACGCGGCGGTACGGGCTCTCGATAAAGCCAAACTCGTTGATGCGGGCAAAACAGGACAGCGACGAGATGAGACCGATGTTCGGACCTTCCGGCGTTTCGATCGGGCAGATACGGCCGTAGTGCGTCGGGTGCACGTCGCGGACTTCGAAGCCGGCGCGCTCGCGCGAAAGACCGCCCGGTCCAAGGGCCGACAGGCGCCGCTTGTGGGTGATTTCCGA